>NZ_JBSGDD010000060.1:0-47920 GCF_053602195.1 Kitasatospora sp. NPDC004531
TAGCCGATCCCCGCTCCGAAAAGCGAATCCGCCGCAATCTCCGAAAACGCGCACAGCAAATACGAACGGAGACGCGAAAAGGACGCGACCCGTCACGGATCAACTGGGTGGTTCTCAAGGGATTGGCCGCCCCGGGACCGTCCACACGAACCGCGTGTCCGGTGCTCCCTGCCGAGCGACCAGTGAACACTACGCCGGATCCGCCCCAGGCGCAAACACCTCCGGCCCCGACCCCCGAAAGCACGACGGCCGGCCCGGAAGAAGCCTTCCGAACCGACCGTCCTCGTCGTCCTCGTCAACAGCAGACCGCCCCTGCGGCAGCCGTCAGCCGTCAGCCCTGCCGACCCATCTCCGCCGCGATCGCCGCGGCGAACGCGTCGATGTCGGCCTCGGTGGTGTCGAACGCGGCCATCCAGCGGACCTCGCCGGTGTGCTCGTCCCAGAAGTAGAAGCGGTAGCTCTTCTGGAGTCGCTCGCTGACCTCGCGCGGGAGGATCGCGAAGACCGCGTTGGCCTGGACGGGCCGGACGACGGTGACGCCGGGGATCTCGCGGACGGCGGCTTCGAGGCGCTGCGCCATCGCGTTGGCGTGGCCGGCGTTGCGGAGCCAGAGGTCGCCGGTGAGCAGCGCCTCGAACTGCACGGACACGAAGCGCATCTTCGAGGCCAGCTGCATCGACATCTTGCGCAGGTACTTGAGGTCGCGGACCTTCTCGGGGTTGAGCACGACCACGGCCTCACCGAACAGCAGGCCGTTCTTGGTGCCGCCGAAGGAGAGCACGTCGACGCCGGCGTCGGTGGTGAACTCGCGGAACGGGACGCCGAGGGAGGCGGCGGCGTTGGCGAGCCGGGAGCCGTCCATGTGGACGAGCATGCCGCGCTCGTGGGCGTGCTCGCAGATCGCCCGGACCTCGTCGACGGTGTAGAGGGTGCCGAGTTCGGTGGACTGGGTGATGGAGACGGCGAGCGGCTGGGCGCGGTGCTCGTCGCCCCAGCCCCAGGCCTGCCGGTCGATCAGCTCGGGGGTGAGCTTGCCGTCGGGGGTGGGGACGGTGTGGATCTTGATGCCGGCGATCTTCTCGGGCGCGCCGCACTCGTCCACGTTGATGTGCGCGCTCTCGGCGGCGATCACCGCGCCCCAGCGGGGCAGCAGCGCCTGCAGCGCGACCACGTTGGCGCCGGTGCCGTTGAAGACGGGGTACGCCTCGGCGCGGTCGCCGAAGTGGCGGCGGAAGACGGTCTGCAGGTGCTCGGTGTACTGGTCCTCGCCGTAGGCGATCTGGTGGCCGTCGTTGGCGAGGGCTATCGCGGCGAGGATCTCGGGGTGCACGCCGGCGTAGTTGTCGCTGGCGAAGCCGCGCACGGCGGGGTCGTGGTGCCGCGCGGCGTCGGTGGGGCCGAAGGGGGTGGTCATCGGGCTGTCAGCCACAGGTGCTGTCCGTTCAGTTCTGCTGCGGGGCGGTCCCAGAGGCCCGCCAGGGTGGTGGCCAGGTCGGCGGTGTCGGTGAAGCCGGGGAACTTGGCGTCCGGCTTCTCGGCACGCATCTCGGGGCTGACCAGGGCCTTGATGACCAGGATGGCAGCTGCGGCGGTGGGGGTTCCGTCCTCGGCGGTGGTCTCCTTCACGAAGGAGTTCGCCATGGCGAGGGTCCAGGCCTCGGTGGCGGCCTTGGCGGCGGCGTACGCGGCGCCGCCCGCGGTGGGCTTGTGCGCGGCGGCGGCGGAGACCATCGCGTAGCGGCCGTCGGTGCTGCGCAGCAGCGCGGGCTGGAAGGCCAGCGAGGTGTGCTGGAGGGTGCGCACGACGGTGTCGTGCAGGAAGTCCCAGTCGTCTATCCGCGAGTCGTGGAAGGTCTTGCTGCCGCGCCAGCCGCCGACCAGGTGGAACAGGCCGTCGATGTGGCCGTGTTCGGCTTCGAGGTGGTCGGCCCAGTCGTGGACTTCCTGCGGGTCGAGCAGGTCGATGACCTGGCCGGTGATCTGCGCGCCGGGTACGGCGGTGCGGATGCCGTCGATCACCCGGTCCAGCCGCTGCTGGTCGATGTCGGCGCCGATGACGGTGGCGCCGTCGGCCGCGAGGCGGCGCAGCGTGGCCTGGCCGGCGGGGCCGCTGGCTCCGGCGACGGCGATGACCTTGCCGGCCAGCGGGCGGCCGGTTTCGGTGCGGGGTGCGGTGGTCACGCGGCGATCTCCTCGACGTCGGCGCTGGTGATGCCCTTGGTGTCGGCGATGACTCGGCTGAGCTTCTTGGCCAGGGCTTCGTAGAACATGCTGAGCGGGAACTCGTCGGGGTGGACGGCGTCGCACAGCGCCTTGCGCAGCGCCTTGTCGTCGGCGAGGTCGAGCGGGAGCGCCTCGGGGCCCTTGGCCCAGGTGGAGGCGGGGTGCGGGGTGAGGTACTTGGAGACCAGCTGGTAGGCGGCGATCCAGTGGGCGGTCTTGGGGCGGTCGATGCCCTCGCGGTAGAGGGTCTCGATCTCGGCGCAGAGCTGGTTGGTGACGTCGGCGACGCGCGCCCAGTCGATGGTGAGGCGGTTGTCGCGCCAGCGCAGGGCGTCGTGCTTGTGCAGGTAGGCGAAGAGCAGCTGGCCGCCCATGCCGTCGTAGTTGCGGACGCGGTCGCCGGTGACGGGGAAGCGGAACATCCGGTCGAAGAGGACGGCGTACTGGACGTCGCGGCCCTGGGTGTAGCCCTCGGCCTCCAGCTTGACCGACTCCTTGAAGGTGTTCAGGTCGCAGCGGAGCTCTTCGAGGCCGTACATCCAGAACGGGCTGCGCTGCTTGATCATGAACGGGTCGAAGGGCAGGTCGCCGTGGCTGTGGGTGCGGTCGTGGACCAGGTCCCACAGGACGAAGGTCTGCTGGACGCGGTCCTGGTCCTGGAGCAGGCTCGCGGCGTCGGCGGGGATGTCGAGGCCGAGCTGGCGGACGGCGCTGGTGGAGACGGTGCGGAAGCGGGCGGCCTCGCGGTCGCAGAAGATGCCGCCCCAGGTGAAACGTTCCGGCGCTTCGCGGACGGCCACCGTCTCGGGGAAGAGGACGGCGGAGTTGGTGTCGTAGCCGGCGGTGAAGTCGTCGAAGGTGATGCCGAGGTAGCCGGGGTTGTCGAAGCGGGTCTGCTCCAGCTCGGCGATCCACTCGGGCCAGACGACCTTCAGCAGGACGGCTTCCAGGTTCCGGTTCGGGTTGCCGTTCTGGGTGTACATCGGGAAGACCACCAGGTGGCCGATGCCGTCGACGCGGTGCTCGTTCGGGCGGAAGGCCAGCAGCGAGTCCAGGAAGTCGGGCTCCCGGTAGCCGGTCTCGGCCCACTTGCCGAGGTCGGCCTGGACGGCGGCGAGGTACTCGGCGTCGTGCGGGAAGCGGGGGGCGAGCTCGGCGACGGCGGCCCGCACGGTCTCGACCAGCGGGTCGACGGTGGCGCGCGGCACGGTGGCGAGGTCGATCGAGCCGTCCTTGGACTGCAGCGGCCGGAGGGCCTCGACGGCGTCCTTGAGGCTCAGCCAGGCCGGGTGCGCGGCGAGGTCGGCGGTGGGGGCGTCACCCGCGGCCGCGAGCGTCGGCGAAAGATTCTGCATCACAGGCTCACTTCGACAGGAGTTATTTCGACAAGACCACGTTAAATGCGAAAGGTTCTCCGGCTCAAGAGCGACTTGACGGCGGACACTCCAGTTCGTAGCGCCGCCGGCCCCGTTCCCTGACGTGATGGATGAAACGGACAGATCCGGCGTTGCTCCCGGTACGCCCGACCCTGCCCCGCCCCCGAACCGGCCGCCACCGGGAGCCGCCGCCCACTCGCACAGCGCAACGCCGACCCGGGCGCTCCGCGCCGGACGCGGGCCCGGCCGAGCCTCGATGCGCCCCCGTTCACGCCCTGCTGCGCCCGGTCGCGGTCGGTGATCGTGGGGTGGGCGCGCACATCCGGCCGGAGGGGGGCGCGATGCACGGTCCGGCGCTGGTGAACTGGCTGCTGGCGGCACTGGCCCTGGGCAGCGGCGGGTACTGCGGGTGGCGGGTGCGGCAGGGGCGGCGGAGGGGCGGAGCCTGCGGGGACGACCGGTCGCGCGGCGAGTCGGACGTGCTGGAGGCCGCGATGGGCCTGGGCATGGCGGGGATGGCGCTGCTGCCGGGGGTGGCCTGGGGCTGGCCGTACGCGCTGCTGGCGGCGGTGCTGCTGGTGGGCGCGCTCGCCGGGCGCGGCGGGAGGCTGCGGGCGCACCGCCTGCACCACGGGATCGGCGCGCTGGCGATGGCGTACATGGCGCTGGCGATGGCGGGCGGTCCGGCCGGCGCGCACGCGCACCACGGGGGGCCGGGCGGGCTGCCGGTGGTGACGGGGCTGCTGCTGGTGTACTTCGGCGGGTACGGACTCTGGGAGGGCAGCCGGGTGATCGCGGCGGGCGGTGCGGCGGTGGCGGCGCCGCTGCCGAGGGCCTGCCGGGCGGCGATGGGGATCGGCATGTTCGCGATGCTGCTCACCATGTGAGCCGGGCGTGGCGGACGGTGACTGACGGGGCGTCCGAAACCTTGCGGGGACGTGGTGTTGGTCACTGGGGCCACCCGGCCGTTCCGCCCCGGCGTGAGGCGGCATAGGTTGGGGGGAAGCGCACCGCCGCGCCTCGAAATCCCTCCTCGGGGAGCCCTGCCATGACGGCACTGCTGAGCCTGTTGCTGCTCGGACTGCTGCTCGCCACCGTGGCGCCGAGCCTCCTGGCCCGGGCCCGCTGGCCCGAGCGGGAACCGGTGCTGGCCCTGCTGGTGTGGCAGATGCTGGTGGTCGCGGTGCTGCTGTGCTGCGTGCTGAGCCTGCTGCTGTCGAGCGCGGCCGCGCTGCCGGCCTGGCGGGAGCTGGTGTTCTCGGGCGCCCCGGACGGGGTGGCGGAGGCGTACGACCTCGCGGGCGGCGAGGGTTGGGGGCGGCTGACGGCGGCGGTGTTGGCGGCGGGCGGGCTGTGGACGGCGCTGTCGCTGGCCCGGGAGATCCGCTCGGCGCGCGCGGAGCGCGATCACCGGCATGCCCAACTGGTGCGGCGGGCCCCCGAGTTGCCGGCCTCGCTGGTGCCGCGTCGGCGGGCCGCCAAGGAGCCGCTGGTGGTGCTGGAGAACGTCCGGCCGCAGGTGTCGTCGCTGCCCGGCCCGAAGGCCCGGCTGGTGGTGACGACGGGTGCGCTGCAGCAGTTGTCGGACCGGGAGCTGGCGGCGGTGCTGAGCCACGAGCGGGGCCATGTCCGGGCCCGGCACCACTGGTTGGCGCAGTGCGCGCAGGCACTGGCGACGGGATTCCCCGGGGTGGGGGTGTTCTCCGCGTTCCGGGACCAGGTGACGGTGCTGGTGGAGCTGGCGGCGGACGACCGGGCGGCGCGCCGGCACGGGCGGGTGACCACGGCGTTGGCGCTGGCGGAGCTGAACAGCGAGGTGTTCGCGTCCTGCCCGCCGCGGCAGTTGGCGCAGTCGCCGACCCGGGTGGACCGGCTGCTGCTGGGCGAGCCGAGGCTGCGGCGGCGGGCCCGGCTGGCGTGGACGCTGGCGGCGCTGGCCGCCCCCGTGGCGGCGGCGCTGATCGCGGCCGCGCCGGGGCTGTCGACGCTGCTCTGAACCGGCCCGGCCCTGCCCCTGAACGGCCCGCGCCGACCCCCGGGCCCTGCCCTGAACCGCCCGGGCCCGCATCCGCCCGGCCGGCCCGTCAGCCCTGCCGGCCGAGCGTCTCCGCGAGGATCCGGCGGTGCACGGGGCGGGCCTTGCGGTAGCGCTCGCGGCCCTCGTCGGTGAGCGTGATGAAGATGCCCCGGCGGTCGTCCGCGCACATCGAGCGCTGGACCAGGCCGGACTTCTCCATCCGGGCGACCAGCCGGGAGAACGCGCTCTGGCTGAGGTGCACGCTGCCGGAGAGCACCTGGGCGCGCGAGCCCGCCGCCTGCTCGTCCTGCTCGAACTCCCAGAGGCGCTCCAGCAGTTCGAACTCGCTGACGCCGATTCTGAAGGTCTCGCCGAGCTCGCGGTCGATGGCGCAGGAGGTGGCCGCGTGGCTGGCCAGGACGGCGCGCCACTTCTCGGCGAGCGCCGTCTCCGCCGTGGGGTCTTGGCCTGGATCGAAGTCGGTCACGCCGCCACGCTAGCACATGCGTGCGCATCTGTTGCGGATACATTAAATGCACTTGCATCCCATGCACATGCATGTAGCGTACGGTGCCATGACCGACACGCGATGGACCCCACGCCTCTGGGGCGCCCTGGTGGTGCTCTGCGCCGCCATGTTCCTGGACGCCCTCGACGTCTCGATGGTGGGCGTCGCCCTGCCCTCGATCGGCGCCGACCTGCATCTGTCCGACTCCGCCCTGCAGTGGGTGGTCAGCGGCTACGTCCTGGGCTACGGCGGCCTGCTGCTGCTCGGCGGTCGCGCCGCCGATCTGCTCGGCCGCCGCCGGGTCTTCCTGACCGCCCTCGCGGTGTTCGCCGGCGCCTCCCTGCTCGGCGGCCTGGTCGACAGCGGCCCGCTGCTGATCGGCGCCCGCTTCCTGAAGGGCATCAGCGCCGCGTTCACCGCCCCGGCGGGCCTGTCCATCATCACCACCACCTTCGCCGAGGGCCCGGCGCGCAACCGCGCGCTGTCGATCTACACCACCTGCTCCGCCGCCGGCTTCTCGCTCGGCCTGGTGATCAGCGGGCTGCTGACGTCCGCCGGCTGGCGGCTGACGTTCCTGATGCCCGTCCCGATCGCGCTGATCGCACTGGTCGCCGGCATCAAACTGCTGCCCCGTCAGCAGGAGCGGCGCAGCTCCGGCGGCTACGACGTGGCGGGCGCGATCACCGGCACCGCGGCCGTGCTGCTGCTGGTGTTCACGGTGACGGAGGCGCAGGGCGCGGGCTGGCTGTCGCTGCGCACGCTGGGTTCGCTGCTGCTGGTGGCCGCGCTGGTCGCGGCCTTCCTGCTGATCGAGGCGCGGACGGCGCACCCGCTGGTGCGGCTGGGCATCTTCCGCAACGCGGGCGTCCGCCGGGCGAATCTGACGGCGCTGACGCTGATGGGCTCCTACGCGGGCTTCCAGTTCGTGGCCACCCTGTACCTGCAGCGGCTGCTGGAGTGGTCGGCGCTGGAGACGGCGCTCGGCCTGCTGCCGGGCGGCGCGATCGTCGCCCTCTCGGCCGGCTCGGTCAGCCGCCTGCTGGACAGGTTCGGCCCGGAGCGGGTGCTCCCGGTCGGCGTGGCCTCGATGGTCGTCGGCTACGCGCTCTTCCTGCGGTTGGACGAGCACAGCTCGTTCCTGGGCCTGGTGCTGCCGAGCATGCTGCTGATCGGCGCGGGCTTCGCGCTGGGCTTCCCGTCCATCAATGTGGCCGCCACCAACGGCGTGGCCGACGACGAGCAGGGCCTGGCCTCGGGCCTGGTGAACACCGCGCTCCAGGTGGGCGGTGCGATCGTGCTGGCCGTCACCACCGCGGTGCTCACCGCGGGCACCGGCACGGGGACGGACGCGCACGCCCAGCTCGCCGGGTACCGGCCGGCCCTGCTACTGGTGACGGGCACCACCACGCTCGGCCTGCTGATCGCGCTGGCCGGCGCGCTCCGCGGCCGCCGGCGCAAGTCCGTCCCGGAGCCGGTCTCCGTGCCGGACTACCGGTACCGGCCCGCAGAGCAGGAGCAGGGGCAGGAGCAGGAGGTGCTGGCGGAGCGCTGAGCGCCCCCGGGCAGGTCTGACGACAGTCGGGGCCGGCTCCACCAAACCCCCGTGTTGGTGGAGCCGGAACACCGCCGTGTCCGGGCCCGCCGGGCGGGCCGGCCGGACGGCGGCGCAGTCACCATGGCAGCTCGCCGGGCCCCGGTCAATCCGGTTCACCGGCCCGATACCGAACTGCGGCCCGCCCGCTCCCCGTCAGTCCCGGGCGGCCCGCCCGGCACCGCGGGCCCCGGCCGTCACTGGTTCTTGAGGATGTTCTGGAGCAGGTCGAGGGTCTGCTGCGGAGTCAGGCTGTCCACGCAGAGCCGCTCCATGACCTGCACGTACTCGTCCACGTCGTCGCGCTTGTCCAGGTACAGCGCGCTGGTGAGCTGCTCCAGGTAGACCACGTCGGGCAGGTCCTGCTCCGGGAAGCGCAGCACGGAGAACGCGCCGCTCTCGCCGGCGTGCGCGCCGAACCGGAAGGGCATCACCTGGAGCACCACGCTGGGGAGTTGGGCCAGCTCCACCAGGTGCTCCAGCTGGGCGCGCATCACCTCGGGGCCGCCGACCGGGCGGCGCAGCGCGGCCTCGTCGATGACGGCCCACAGCTTGGGGCCGCGGCCCTCGGTGAGCAGCTTTTGCCGCCGGGCGCGCAGCGCGACGCGGCGTTCGATCTCGTCGTCGGCGAGCACCGGCCGGTTCTGCGCGAAGATCGCCCGGGCGTACTCGTCGCACTGGAGCAGGCCGGGGACGAACTGCACCTCGTAGGTGCGGATCAGCGCGGCGGCCTCCTCCAGACCCATGTAGGTCTGGAACCAGTTGGGCAGCACGTCGTTGTAACTGTGCCACCAGCCGGACTTGTTGGCCTCGCGGACCAGGGCGAGCAGGGTCTCCCGCTCGGGGCCGCCGGCCAGGCCGTACAGGCTGAGCAGGTCGGCGACGTCGCGCTCCTTGAAGGAGACCCGGCCGAGTTCCATGCGGCTGATCTTGGATTCCGAGGCGCGGATCGCGTAGCCGGCGTCCTCCCGGCTGATTCCGCAGCCGTCGCGGAGCCGCCGGAGCTGGGAGCCGAGGAGGATGCGGCGCACCATCGAGCCCCCACCGGGCTGCACTGCGGTCATCGGACCAAACCTCCACTGGGAAAGACCAGTTGCACAGTCTGCCATCACTTGGACGCACTGAGTGCCGGTAGTGGTGCGGAGGGCTACCGGTTCTGACGCGCAGACACCATCTTGCACGTGCATCCGGTGCATGCATATGCCAATCGCACGACTGCACGTGAATCGACTCTTGCATCTGCCGTGAGCGCAGAGGACCATGGTGCACGTGCACTTGCACGCCCTTGGCATCCCCGCGGGCTCCGCGTCGACCGCTTGCGCGATTCCGCACACCCGTCCCGGCAACGCCCGTGCGTCGCTGGGTACTTGCGTGTGCGCGCAGCGGTCGGGCGCGGCGGCGCAGCGGCCGAGCGAGTCGGAGGTGACCGGCATGACCCCGGTGGGTCCCGCCGTGTCCGCCCCCTTATGGGAGGAGCTCTTCATGAGCACCGGAACCGCCGTGGCGACCGACCCGCATGTGGTCAGCTGCACGCTCGCTCCCCGCTTCGAAGCCGTACGCACCGCGCGGGAGTTCGCCCGGACCACCCTGGAAGGCTGGGGCCTCGACGACATCTTCGACGATGTCGCGCTGGTGGCCTCCGAGTTGGTGACCAACGCGCTGCGGCACGCCCTGGGTCAGCGCGAGCCGTCCCGCGTCCCGAGCCAGACCGCTCCGCAGCTCGCCGTCGGCTCGCTGCCGATCCGGATCAGCCTGGTGCACCGGGCCCCGCAGGTGGTGTGCGCGGTGAGCGACCCGTCCAGCGCCGGCCCGATCGCCCGGGAGGCCGACTTCGTGGCTGAGTCGGGCCGCGGCCTGCACCTGGTGGACTCCTTCTCCCGCTCCTGGGGCTGGCACCCGCTCGCGGGCGCGGGAAAGGTGGTGTGGGCGCTGTTCGACGCCCACGGGCCGGAGGCGACGCTCGCCGAGCCCCAGCTGCCGAACCTCGGCCGGCACCGCCGCTCCGCCTGAGTCCGCGCCGCCCGAGTCCGCGCCACTGCTCGAAGGCGCACCCCCACTCCAGGGCGTGCCCCCGTCGCCCGACGCGAACGGAAGCCGAAATCCGGGAGTCGGCGAAGGCAGAAGGCACCGGGCATCGGGCACCGGACGCCGGACACCGGGCGCCGGAAACAATGATGGCCGTCGTGGGATCTCCCACGACGGCCCGGTTTCACGGCCGTTGACATGCCGTCAGTGCGCGGTGCCCAGGTGGTCGAACTCCCCGTCCTTGACGCCGAGCAGCATCGCGTCGATCTCGGCGCGGGTGTAGACCAGCGCCGGCCCGTCGGGGAAGCGCGAGTTGCGCATCGCGACGCCGCCCCCCGGCAGCGCGGCGAACTCCACGCAGTTCCCCTTCGAGTTGCTGTAGCGGCTCTTCTGCCAGACCACGTCGAGCTCCGCGGCCGACATGCCGTTGTACGCCTCACCCATTGATTTCTCCCCAGACCCTGGTGAATGCCTCACTTGACGTGATGATAGCTCGGCTGCACGTGCATCAGCATGGGAAATATCCCGTGCAGAAGACCGTGCCAATGCTGTCACCAACCCTTCACAGGGCCGCAATTGACCGTGCGTAAGCGGACACAGCAGAGCAAATCGCCTGCCACTCCATGACCGTCCGCACACAGCCGTCAGCGCGTTGTCGATCATCACCGCCCGCCCCGCGCCTCACAGCCAGTCACAACTCGCGCTGTGATGACCGTCACTTCCTGGCGGAAAGCCGCCCACTGTCGGCATCCGGCTGCAAGGCACGCTGGGCAATGTCCTACGATCTGGCGCATGAGCACCGCAGCCATCCCGGGCGCGCCACTGCCCGTCCGTACGCCAGGCTCCCGTGCGCGGGGGCGCCACCGCCGTCCCGAGCGCCCCGAGATCATGGCCGGTTCGCCTGCCCTGGTGCTGGCGGTCCCGGCCGTCGCCGGGCCGGAGACCCGTCCGGTCGTCGACGAGCTGCTGTCCGTCGTGCGCGGCGACCAGCCGGGCATCGAGGTGACGGCCGCCTACCTGGGCGGCGAGGACGCTCCGACGGTGGCCGAGCTGTTGGCCGCCGCGGCCGAGGCCGGCCTGGCCGCGCCCGTGGTGGTGCCGCTGGTCCCGGGCCCGCACGAGTTCCTGACGGAGCTGCACAAGGCGGCCGCCGAGACCGGTGCCCAGGTGCTGGACCCGCTGGGCCCGCACCCGCTGCTGGCCGAGGCCGTGCACGTGCGCCTGTCCGAGGCGGACCTGGCCCGCGCCGACCGCGCCCGGCTGTTCGCGATCGCGACCGCCGCCGACGGCCTGGTGCTGACCACCACCGGCGGCGAGGAGGCCGCGTCCTCCGCCGGCATCACCGGCGTGCTGCTGGCCGCCCGGCTCGCCGTGCCGGTCGTCCCGGCCGCGCTGGACGTGCCCGGCTCGGTCGCCGCGGCCGTCGCGCACCTGAAGTCGACCGGCTGCGAACGCCCCGCGCTGGCCCCGCTGGTGATCGGCCCGGAGGCCGACCCGGAGCTGCTGGCCGCGGCCGCCGAGGAGACCGGCTGCCCGAGCGCCGCCCCGATCGGCGCCTACCCGACGGTGGCCCAGCTGATCGCCTCCAGCTACCTGGCGGCGCTCCCCGAGCCGACCCCGGAGCAGCTGGAGGCCGCCGAGGCGGCGGCCGCCGAGCAGCGCACCACCCCGGGGGCGCACGCGGCGCGCTGACGCGCCGTCCGAGGACCGCGACGGGCGGGAGCAGCGCATCGACGCGTTCCCGCCCGTCGCGCTTTCACCCTCCCTGCACGCGCCCGGTCTTCGGCGCGCTGTCGGTGAACTTCAGTGCGGGCAGCGCGACTTGGCGCGGCGGGGTGGGCGCGTTCGCGGGGCTGGTGGCGGCGTTCCACGGCCCGGGGGCGAGCCCGGGCGCCGGTTTGGCGAGCGCGACGGTCTGCGACTGCCCGGCCTTGCGGAACAGGATCCGCTCGGGCGCGGGAGCCTCCGGGTCGAGCCACAGCTCGGGCCCGTCGCCGAACTCGCAGTCCAGCACCGCGATGTCGTCGGGCCTGCCGTCCGGGGTGGCCCGGAACGCCACCCCCGCCTTGCGGTACCCGGTCAGTCGACTGCGGCTCAACACCACCGTCTCGCCGTCGAGTTGGTGCTTGAGCGTGGCCACCGCGTAGTCGGACTGTCCGGCGGCGTCGATCAGCAGCCCGTCGAGCACCGTCCCCTTGTCGCGGCCGAGCGCGTGCAGGGCGATCCCGCCGGCGGCGTTGCCGTACAGCACCGAGGCGGTGTAGTCGAAGTCGTTCAGGTAGGCGCCGTGCTCGATGCCCCAGCCCCCGTTGTGGTACGCGGCGAACCGGGTGACGGTGTGGTGGTGCTCGGCGTTCAGCCAGACGAAGACGCCGTTCTCCAGGTTGTTGTGCGCCAGGCAGTTCTCGAACGTCCACACCCCCTCGCTGTTCTCCGGCCACTCGTACCCGGACGCCCCGGTGGCGCCCTGCACGCCGACCGCCACGCAGTCGCGGGCCGTCGAGCCGGTGCCCGCGCCGAGGCTGAACCCGGTCAGCCGGTAGCCGCGCCGGTTCGGCTCGAAGACGGTGCGGGAGGCGACGCACCCCTCGTACGTGATGTCGTTCGACGGCCCCTGCGGGTTGCGGGTGTCGCTCGGGCCGTCCCACCAGTACGCGTCCTCCCAGGTCTGGTGGGAGATGCAGCCGCGGAACGTGATGCCGTGGCTCATGTGCGGCACGAACGCGTGGCTGCCGGCGTCGCGGACCACCACGCCCTCGACGACGGTGCCGCGCGAGGCTTCCTGCAGCATGTGGAAGTGCAGCCCGTACCGGCCGAGCACCGGTTCGGTGACGGGCTTCCCGTTCCAGCTGTCCTTCCCCTCCGCGCGCGGCCCGAGCCGGCTCAGCACCGCGTGCCGGACGTCGGCCGGGCGGCTGGACGTCAGGTGGACGTGCGCACGGCCCTGCTCGGTGCCCTCGACCCGGACGTTGCGGGTCAAATTCAGCACCTCCGCGCCGAGCGTGAGGCCACCACCGAGGACCACCCGCGGGTGGGCATGCTGGAGCGGCGCGGCCAGGGTGACGTCCCGGCCGTCGATCCGCTGCACCGTCACCAGGTCGTACGCGGTGGAGAAGTCCTCGGTGGACGGCGGCGCGGTCGGCGTGACGGCGAGCTCGTCGCCCGCCTGCCAGCCCTCGGGCGCGGCGGCCAGCCGCAGCGTGGTCTCACCGGCCCTCAACTCCCCGGCGGCCCGCACCCAGGCGGTCCGGGGCGCGCCGTCGAGCCGCAGGTAGCCGCTGCCGGTGACCCACAGGCCGGTGTCGGTGTCGACGACGGTCATGCCGCCGCCCTGGAAGCGCCGTTCGTCGATCCCGGGAAAGCGCAGCGTGTGCGTGTGCGCCGTCTCCGGGGCCAGCGCCAGCACCCCGCGCACCTCGACGTTGCCCGCGCTCTCCAGGGTCAGCGACCGGTCCTTGGCGAACACCAGCGAACCCGACGCTTCGATCAGCAGCGAGCCGACCCGGGCGTCGGCGTCCAGCACCACCCTGTCCGCGATCCGCACCGCGCTCCCGGGCCCGGGCGCCTTCCCACCCCACCCCTTGGCGTCCGACCACTTCCGCCCGCCGTCGTCCACCCCGCGCGGCCCGGCCGCCACCGTCGCCCCCGCCAACGACTGCCGCAGCACCACTCCCCCACCGACCGCCGTCACCGTCCCGACCGCCAGCCAGGTCAGCACCCGCCGCCGACTCAGCACCGGCCTCCGGTGCCGCCCGATCTCCCACTGCTCCACGATGGCCGCCTCCCGAACCGCACGCAGGGACTCCGAATCGGTCGGGGGCAGCATAGGTGGCGGGCGCGAACAGAATAGGAGAGTTCCGCACCGGTTAAGCATTCTGACGTACCGTCATCCGCCAGTTCGGCAGAAAGCGTCCGCGCGCACATTTCCGCGGCCCGTCGCAGCAGAAGGACAGAACCTTTCGGATCGCGCCACGGACCCGATCACAAACGCCACCAAGGCGAACATTTACTCACCTGGCGGCATAGCCACCCAAAACGGACACAAGATCGCCAACTCCCTGACGGCACAGCAGTTCTCACCATGCGCACGAGAGTTCACCGGAAACTCCTTGATCATATTTTTCGGCCGCAGTGAGGCCGGTCACAGGCATTTGCGAATTCTCCTTAAATCCGCTTAATCTCCTGCCCACGTTCGTGGACACACGGACCCAGTTCGCCCGGAACGCCGAATCCTGCCGCCGGGCGGACCGGCTCATGCGAAACGCACCGCGGCAGGGGCGGGGGAACCAGGTAAGTCGCCCTGGGGCGGTCCTGACGGACCGGTCCGGGGCTTGGGGTGAAGCCGGGCGCGCCGAGAGGTGCGCGCGGCCGGGCAACTCCGGCCCGAATCCGACAGCTCACCTCGCAGGCGTGGGAGAGGAACGCATCTTCATGCTGCCCGTCAGCGCCAAGCGCGCCCGCCGTCTGATCGCCACCACCGGTGTGGTCGGCATCGGCCTCTCGATCCCCTGCCTGACCGCCGGCACCGCCTCCGCCGCCTCGGTGGCCACCTGGGACAAGGTCGCCCAGTGCGAGTCCAGCGGCAACTGGTCCATCAACACCGGCAACGGCTTCTACGGCGGCCTCCAGTTCACCGCCTCCACCTGGGCGGAGTTCGGCGGCACCGCGTACGCCGCGCGCGCCGACCTGGCCTCCAAGGACCAGCAGATCGCCGTCGCCGAGAAGGTACTCGCCTCCCAGGGCCCCGGCGCCTGGCCGGTGTGCTCGATCCAGGCCGGCCTGACCAAGGGCGGCGAGGCCCCGCAGGTCGACACCTCCGCCAAGTCCTCCGGTTCGCAGGACGCCGCGCAGAAGCCCGCCGCCCAGCCGCAGGCCCAGCAGCAGAGCCAGGCCCCGAAGCAGCAGCAGCCGCAGGCCCAGCAGCAGCACCAGGCCCAGAGCCGCCCGCAGGCCGCCCCGCAGGCCGCCAAGGCCGACGGCAGCTACACCGTGGTGGCGGGCGACTGGCTGTCCGCCATCGCGCAGCGCCAGCACGTCGAGGGCGGCTGGCAGAAGCTGTACGACCTGAACCGCGACGTTCTCACCGAGGGCCCGGACATGATCTACCCGGGTCAGCAGCTGGCGCTCGGCAACGTCGCGGTCGCCGAGGCCCCGGCCAAGGACTCCGCGCCGGCCGCCAAGTCCTCCTCCAACAGCTCCACCTGGAAGAGCAACCGCTCCACCGCCCCGGCCCCCAAGCCCAGCACCCCGGCCAAGCCCAGCACCCCCGCGAAGAGCGCCCCCGCCAAGAGCGCCACCACGGCGACCACCACGACCACCACGACCAGCACCACCGCCGCCTCCAAGGCGACCGGTTCGAAGGCCGCGGCGATCGACTTCGCGCTGTCCAAGGTCGGCCAGCCGTACATCTACGGCGGCACCGGCAACGGCGGCTGGGACTGCTCGGGTCTGACCCAGGCCGCGTTCCGCCAGGCCGGCATCAGCCTGCCGCGGGTCGCCGCCGACCAGGCCGACTACTCGACCCGGGTGTCGCTGAACAACCTGCAGCCGGGCGACCTGCTGTTCTGGTCGAACAACGGCGCCAACTCGGGCGTCTACCACGTGGCGATCTACATCGGCGACGGCAAGTACGTCGAGGCCGCGAACCCGAAGTCGGGCGTGCGCACCGAGACCGTCGCCAACTGGGCGCCGGACTTCGCGGGTCGCGTCTGACGCCTCGCAACACCCCGCACGGCGGAACACCGCTGCCCCCGGAGACCTGGTCGGCTCCGGGGGCAGCCGCCTATCCTCACCCCCGAAGGGCTGTGCCGCCGACCCCTGGAAGCGGAGCAATGTCGAAACTGACCATCACCCTGGACGCCGACCTCGCCCTGGAGGCGATGATCCGCCTCGGCGCGAGCAGCCCGCAGGACGCGGTGGAGCTGCTGCTGCGCGACTACCTCGCCACCGACCGCCGCACCCAGGCCCGCACCGGCGGCAGCCGCGACGGCGAGCGCTTCACCGGGCCCGCCCCCTCGGCCGAAGAAGGATGACCGCGCCAAACCCCTTGCCCGCCAAAGAACTTACCGTCTGGTAAGTCATCAGCGAAGTCCCTACCCTGGGCGAACCCTCACCCCACCCAAGGGAGTTCGCTGATGGCACACCCCCTCACCCGTGCCGCCCGCGCCGAGCACCTGCGCGACCGCGCCCCCGTCGAAGTGCGGCGCGCGAACGGCCGCGTCGTCGAGGCCCGCACCCCGCCGCTGGCCCCGCCGCCGGACGCCGGCAGCCTCGCCGACCTGCCCTTCCGCAACGCCGAACTCGCCCCCGACGCCGAGGTGTTGACCAGGCGCACCGCGGACGGCGGCTGGCAGCGGGTGACGGCCCGGCAGTTCGCGGACGAGGTGGCGGCCACCGCCCGCGGCCTGATCGCGGCAGGGGTGCGGCCGGGCGGGCGCATCGTGCTGATGTCCCGCACCCGCTACGAGTGGACGCTGCTGGACTTCGCGGCCTGGGCGGCCGGCGCCTGCCTGGTTCCGGTGTACCCGACCGCCGCCGTCGAGCAGGCCGAGTGGATCCTGCGCGACTCGGACGCGGTGCTGGCGGTCGCGGAGGACGCCGGCACCACCGAGGCGCTGACCGTGGCGATCGCCCGCACCGGCGGCACGGTGCCGCTGTGGCGACTGGACGAGAACGCCCTCGCCGCCCTCGCCGAGCTCGGAAAGGCCGTCCCCGCCGAGGAGTTGACGCGGCGCAGGCAGGCACTTCGCCCGGAGTCCGAGGCCACCCTGATCTACACCTCCGGCACCACCGGCCACCCCAAGGGCTGCCGACTGACGCACGCCAACTTCCTCACCGAGGCGGCGAACTGCCACGCCCTGCTGGAGCCGGTGTTCAGCGCGGCGACCGGCGAGGCCCCGTCCACCCTGCTGTTCCTGCCGCTGGCCCACGTGCTGGGCCGGATGATCCAGGTGACCTGCGTGTTCGGCCGGATCCGGTTCGGCCACAGCCCGTCCCTGAAACCCGCCGAACTCCGGCCCGACCTGGCCGCGTTCGGCGCCACCTTCCTGGTCGGCGTGCCCTACCTGTTCGAGAAGATCCACCAGTTGGGCCGGGCCGAGGCGCAGGCGAAGGGCGCGGTGCGGGTCTTCGACCGGGCGGCGGAGGTCGCCGTCCGCTACGCCCGCGCCGAACTCGCCGCGCTGGCGGGCGAGGGCAGCCCGGCGCCGCTGTCGCTGCGCCTCGCCCACGGCCTGTACGACGCCCTGGTGTACCGCCGGGTGCGGCAGGCGATGGGCGGGCGGATCAGGTACGCGATCAGCGGCGGCTCCTCGATCGACCCGGAACTGCTGCTGTTCTTCGCCGGCGCGGGCGTGCTGGTCTACGAGGGCTACGGGCTGACCGAGACCACCGGCCCGTCCACCGTGAACCCGCCGCTGCGGCCCCGCCCGGGCACCGTGGGCCCGCCGGTACCGGGCAGCGCGGTGCGGATCGCCGACGACGGCGAGGTGCTCCTGAGCGGCGGCCAGCTCTTCGACGGCTACCACGAGCTGGGCGCCGACCGCGCCCACCGAACCGACACCACCCACCAGCCCGACCCCGCGCACCAGGCCGACCCCGCCCGCCGCCCCGACCGCGCCCAGTGGTTCGCCACCGGCGACCTGGGCCGCCTCGACGACGACGGCTACCTGACCATCACCGGCCGCAAGAAGGAGATCCTGGTGACCTCCGGCGGCAAGAACGTCTCCCCCGGCCCGCTGGAGGACCGGCTGCGCGCCCACCCGCTGATCAGCCAGTGCCTGGTGGTCGGCAACGGCCGCCCGTACGTCGGCGCGCTGATCACCCTCGACCCGGAGGCCGTGGAGCAGTTCCTGCGCCTGAACCCGCCGACCCCCGCCGCCACCCCGACCCCCGCCGCCGCCCCGGCCGTGGACGTGACCAGCGCCGTCCCCGCCCACCCCGCCGTGCTGGCCTCGCTCGCCGAGGCGCTGCGTGGGGTCAACTCGACCGTCTCGCGCGCCGAGTCGATCCGCCGGGCGCGCGTGGTCGGCGGCGACTTCACCGAGGAGCGCGGCCTGCTCACCCCGTCCCTCAAGGTCCGCCGGCAGGCCGTCCTCACCGCCTACCGCCGCGACCTCGAACAGCTCTACAGCTGAACGACGCGGCCCCCGCTCCGCGAGGAGCGAGGGCCGCGATTCGCCAACGCCAACGGTCAGTTGCGCGGCCCGGAACCCGTGGACCCGCGCATCACCAGCTCCGGCTGGAACATGAACTCGGAGCGCTGCGCCGGGTTTCCGCCGACCTCCTCCAGCAGCGCGTCCACGGCCGCCGTCGCCATCGCCTCGACCGGCTGCCGCACGGTGGTCAGCGGCGGCTCGGTGAACGCTATGAGCGGCGAGTCGTCGAACCCGACCACCGAGACGTCCTGCGGCACCGACAGCCCGCGCTGCCGCACCGCGCGGATCGCGCCGAGCGCCATCATGTCGGAGCCGCAGACGATCGCGGTGCAGCCCTTGTCGAGCAGCGCCTGCGCGGCGGCGTGCCCGCCCTCCACGCTGAACAGCGTGTGGTGGACCAGGTCGGCGGCTTCCTCGGCGGTGCGCCCGGTGAGCTGCTGGAGCGCGGCGGTGAAGCCTTCGATCTTGCGCAGCACGGGGACGAAGCGCTTCTGCCCGACCGCCAGCCCGATCCGGTCGTGGCCGAGTTCGACCAGGTGCTGCACGGCCATCCACATCGCGGCCCGGTCGTCCGGCGAGATGAACGGCGCGGCGATCTTCTCGCTGTAGCCGTTGATCAGCACGAACGGCACCTGCCGACCGGACAGTTTGGCGTACCGGTCGTGGTCGGCGGTGGTGTCGGCGTGCAGCCCGGAGACGAACACGATGCCCGCGACGCCGCGTTCGACCAGCATCTCGACGAGTTCGTCCTCGGTGGAGCCGCCCGGGGTCTGGGTGCACAGCACCGGCGTGTAGCCGTGCCGGCTGAGCACCTGCTCGATGACCTGGGCGAGCGCCGGGAAGATGGGGTTGCTGAGCTCCGGGGTGATCAGTCCGATCAGCCCGGCGCTGCGCTGGCGCAGCCTGGTGGGCCGTTCGTAGCCGAGCACGTCGAGCGCGGCCAGCACCGTCTGCCGGGTGGTCGCGGAGACGCCCGCCTTACCGTTGAGTACGCGGCTGACGGTGGCTTCGCTGACCCCCGCCTGCGCCGCGATGTCGGAGAGTCGCGCCGTAGTCACGATCCCAGAGCCTACTGCGGCCATCTCAGACCGCCCACCACGTGGTGCTGTCGGCGGGCAGTTCGACCTGCTCCGCCTCGACCGGTTCGGCGGAGGACAGCAGCAGCCGGCCGGGCGCCGGGATCCGGACGGCCTCGCCGGTGACGTTCACGGTGCACACGAACGACCCTTCGGCGGCCTCGCGACGGAACATCAGCACGCCCTCGGGGGCGGCCAGCCACTCGACCTCGGTGCCGGCGCCGAGCGCGGGCTGCGCGCGGCGGACGGCCAGCGCGGAGCGGTACAGCTCCAGCGTCGAGGTCGGGTCACCGGTCTGGACCTCCACCGACAGCTCGGCCCAACCGGCGGGCTGCGGCAGCCAGCTGGGGCCGCCGGCGACCGGGCCGAACCCGTACGGGGCCTCGGTGCCGGACCACGGGATCGGGACGCGGCAGCCGTCGCGGTAGCCGTCCTGGCCGGCCTGCCGGAAGAACGACGGGTCCTGGCGGACCTCGTCCGGCAGGTCGGTGACGTCCGGCAGGCCGAGCTCCTCGCCCTGGTAGATGTACGCGGAGCCGGGCAGCGCGAGCATCAGCAGGGTGGCGGCGCGGGCCCGGCGCAGCCCGAGTTCGCGGTCGCCGGCGGTGCGGATCTGGGTGCCGAGGCCGGGCGGGTTGGCGAACCGGGTGGCGTGCCGGGTGACGTCGTGGTTGGACAGCACCCAGGTGGTGGGGGCGTCGACCGGGCGCATCGAGTCGAGCGACAGGTCGATCACCTCGCGCAGCTTGGCGGCGTCCCAATCGGTGCCCAGGTACTGGAAGTTGAACGCCTGGTGCAGCTCGTCGGGGCGGACGTAGTTGGCGGTGCGCTGGACGGTCGGGGTCCAGGCCTCGGCGACGCCGATCCGGTCGCCGGGGTACTCGTCGAGGATCTTGCGCCAGCTGCGGTAGATGGCGTGCACGCCGTCCTGGTCGAAGAACGGCATGACGTCGTTGCCGAGCAGCTTCAACTGGTCGTGGCTGCCGAGGTCGGGCAGGCCGGGGGCCTTGACCAGGCCGTGGGCGACGTCGATCCGGAAGCCGTCGACGCCCATGTCGAGCCAGAACCGCAGGATGGAGCGGAACTCGTCGGCGACGGCGGGGCTGTCCCAGTTGAAGTCGGGCTGCTCGGGCGCGAACAGGTGCAGGTACCACTCGCCGGGGGTGCCGTCGGGGTTGCTGCTGCGGGTCCAGGCCGGGCCGCCGAAGATGGACTCCCAGTCGTTGGGCGGGAGTTCGCCGCTCTCGCCCTTGCCGGGGCGGAAGTGGTAGCGCTCGCGCAGCGGGGAGCCGGGGCCCTCGCGCAGCGCGCGCCGGAACCACTCGTGCCGGTCGGAGGAGTGGTTGGGGACCAGGTCGACGATGATCCGCAGGCCCAGCTCGTGGGCGTCGCGGATCAGCCCGTCGGCGTCCAGCAGGGTGCCGAACATCGGGTCGACGGCGCGGTAGTCGGCGACGTCGTAGCCGGCGTCGGCCTGCGGGGAGGCGTAGAACGGCGACAGCCAGACCGCGTCCACGCCGAGGTCGCGCAGGTAGGGCAGTCGGCTGCGGACGCCGGGCAGGTCGCCCATGCCGTCGCCGTTGCCGTCGGCGAAGCTCCGCGGGTACACCTGGTAGATGACCGCGTCCCGCCACCAGCCGCCTCTGGAGGCCCCGGTGGTCGCAGCAGTCGTCCGAGCGGCGGGAACGGCGGCGGGCCGGGAGGCGTCGGCCAGGTTCTGGGTCATTGGACAGTCATCCCTTGGGTGCTGTGGAAGGAGACGGAGGTTCAGGACTTCGCGGCGCCGGCCGTCAGACCGGTCACCAGGTGGCGCTGCACCAGGTAGAAGACGAACGCGGCGGGGATCGCGATGAGCACCGAGGTGGCGGCCATCAGCTGCCACTGGTGGTCGTGCTCGCTGACGAACGAGGCCAGGCCGACCGCCAGGGTGTACTTGCTGGACGACAGCATGAAGGTGGAGGCGTACGCCACCTCGCCCCACGCGGTGAGGAAGGAGTAGAACGCGGCCACCGCCAGGCCCGGGCGGGCCAGCGGCAGGATCAGCCGCCAGAAGGTGCCGAACGGGGACAGCCCGTCGACCCGGCCGGCCTCGTCGATCTCCACCGGGATGGTGTCGAAGTAGCCCTTCAGCAGCCAGGCGCAGTACGGCACGGTGGTGGCCGAGTAGACCAGGATCAGGCCGGTGTAGCTGTCCAGCATCTGCAGGTTGGACAGGATGTAGTACATCGGCACGATCAGCACCGCGATCGGGAACATCTGGGTGACCAGCAGGGTCCACATCAGCTGCCGGTGGCCGGCGAAGCGCATCCGGGAGACCGCGTAGCCGGTGGAGGCGGCGATCAGCACGCCGATCACGGTGGTGCCGCCGGCCACGATCGCGGAGCTGCCGAACCAGCTGAGGAAGTCGGTGTCGCCCAGCACCCGGCTGTAGTTGGCGAGGGTGGCCTTGTCCATGATCTTGGCCGGGTGCAGGTAGTCGTTGTCGTCCGGCCCGAGCGAGATGTACGCGATGTACAGCACCGGGAACAGGGCGATCAGGCTGGCGACGATCAGCGTGCCGTGCGAGAGCACGGAGGCCAGCCGCGAGGACTCGCCGCGCGCCCGGACCTTGCCGGGTCGTTCGGCGCGCGTCGTGTCGGCGGTCGGGCGGTCGGCGGTGAGAGTCATGGGGCTACCTGCCTGGTCGTGGTCCGTGGGGTTCAACTCGGCCGCGGCGCTCATCCGTTGGCCTTCTCGTTGCGGGCCAGCCAGCGGCGGTAGAAGGTGGTGAAGACGATCAGGATGGAGAGCAGCAGGATTCCGTAGGTCGCCGACTGCGCGTAGTCCGCGGGCTGCTGGCCGAAGCCGAGGCGGTAGGCCCAGGTCACCAGGATCTGCGCGTCGGGGGCGCCGGAGCCGAACAGCAGGAAGATGACGGCGAACTGGTTGAAGGTCCAGATCACGCCGAGCAGCACCACGGTGGAGGAGACGGTCCGCAGGCCCGGCAGGGTGACGTAGCGGAAGCGCTGCCAGGCGCTGGCGCCGTCCATCTCGGCGGCCTCGTACAGCTCGGCCGGGATCGACTGGAGTCCGCCGAGCAGCGAGATCATCATGAACGGCACGCCGACCCAGGTGTTGACCAGGATCGCCGCGCACTTCTGCGCCAACGGGTCGGACAGCCAGCCGGGTTCGGGCAGGTGCAGCATCGACAGCAGGCCGTTGACGGCGCCGCCGTCGGCGAGCATCAGCCGCCAGGAGAAGACGGTGACGAAGGTCGGCACCGCCCAGGGCAGGATCAGCACCAGCCGGTACAGGCTGCGGCCGCGCATCTTGCGGTTGAGCAGCATCGCCAGGCCCAGGCCGATGCTGTAGTGCAGGAGCACGCAGATCGCGGTCCAGATGACGGTCCAGATGAAGTGCGACCAGAACCGGTCGTACGCGGTCGGCCCCCACAGCACGTCCGCGTAGTTGTCGAGTCCGACGAAGTCGAAGCTGTCGGGTATGTGGTTGACGCCGATCTGCCGGCCCACGTTGAGGCTGGTGGCGTTGGTCAGGGTCAGGTAGAAGCCGCGGACCAGCGGGTAGCCGACCAGCACGCCCAGGACGACCACGACCGGGGCGACCATCGCGTACGCGTACCAGTACTTCGAATACGACAGCTTGATGCGCTGAACGACCGCGACTGCCATGGGTTGACACCTTCTCCGGGAGGTCCGCCGCCTGCCTCGGCGACTGTGCTGTGGGTTCGACGGGGCGCGCCCGGCCCACCGTCAGGTGTGGGCCGGGCGGGCTGGTTCCGACTTACTTGGCGAAGTCCGGCAGGAGCTTCGCGTAGTCGGTGGCGGTGGCGTCCAGGCCGGCCTTGGTCTCGGACTGGCCCTGGACGATCTTGCCGAGGTTGGTGCCGAAGGAGCCGAACAGCGAGGCGTACTCGGGCAGTTCGGGGCGCGGCTGGGCGGAGGTCAGGATCGCCTGGAAGTCGGCGATGCCCGGGTTGGCCTTGACCTCGGCGGTGTAGGCGTCGCTGCGGGTCGGCAGGGTGCCGTTCTTCAGCGCGAGGAAGGTCTGGCTCTCGGCGGAGGTCAGGAACGCGGCGAGCTTCTCGGCGGCGGCCTTGTGGGCGGCGTCGGAGCCGGCGTACACCGAGACGTTGTGGCCGCCGGTCGGGGCGCCGCCCTTGCCGGAGGCGCCCATCGGGACGGCCGCGATGCCGAGGTTCTTCTTGTCGGCGAACGCGGAGCCCTTGTAGACGTTGGTGACCTCCCACGGGCCCTGGACGATCGCCGCGACCTTGCCGCTGGTGAAGGCGTCCATCATGTGCGCGTAGGCGTCGGTGGTGACGTCGGCCTTCACGGTGCCGGGGGAGGTGAACATCGACTTGTAGGTCTCGACGGCCTTGACCGCGTCGGCCGAGTTGACGGTGATCTTCTTGCCCGCGGCGTCCACCATGTTGGTGCCCTCGCCGTACAGGAACGGCATGGCGTAGTAGCCGTCGGCGGCCTTCAGCCAGAAGCCGTCCACGCCCGCCTTCTCCTTGAGCTGGGCGGCGTCGGCCTTCAGCTCGTCCCAGGTCTTCGGGGCGGCGGTGATGCCCGCCTTGGCGAACAGCTCCTTGTTGTACATCAGCGCGAGGGTGTCGGTGACCAGCGGGACGCCGTAGGTCTTGCCCGCGTACTTGGCCTGCTGGATCAGCGAGGGCTGGAAGACGGCGGCGTCGGTCAGCGCCGGGGTGCCGTCCAGCGGCTCCAGGTAGCCGGCCTTGGCGAAGGCGGAGGTCCAGCCGACCTCGGAGCGGAAGACGTCCGGCGCGCCCTTGGCGCCCATCGCGGTCTGCAGCTTGTTCTGCGCCTGGTCGAACGGGACGTTCTCGAACTTGACCTTGATGTTCGGGTTCGCGGCCTCGAACTTCTTGACCAGCTCCTGGTAGTTCGGGGCCTCATTGGTGGCGTTCGAGGTGTCCCAGTAGGTGATGGTGACCGGACCGTCGCCGCCCTTGGCGTCCGAGCCGGAGCCGCTGCTGCCGCACGCTGCAAGAGTGACCGCAAGAGCCGCAACGAGAGCGGAGGCCGCGATACCACGCCGCATGGAAACTCCTTGAAAGATGAGGGTGCCCGAGTGGGGGAAGGACCGCGCATAATGGCTGTCCAGGCCGACTGCGCCGTTGCAGGCCGTCGGGCTTGAGCAGGAACGTAACAGCGGGGCAAGCCGGGCTGAAAGTCCTTGCAGCAAGTTTCTGCAAGTTACCGGCGATCGTTACGTCCACGTGTCCTTAGAGTTGCCGCCGCGCGTCTTGACCATCCGTGGCCCTGCGGAGACTCCGTGCAGCCCCACCCCCTCCGACCAGGCAGAAGAGGGCCCCGGGGACGCTCCCCGGGGCCCTCTTCGATGCGATCGGCGGTCAGTCGGCGACGCCGAGCCGCAGCACCGTGCTGGAACGGAACTCCTCGCGGGGCCGCAGCTCGGTCGACGGGTACGACGGCCGGTGCGGCGAATCCGGGTGGTGCTGGGTCTCCAGCGCGACGCCCGCGAACCGGCCGTACGCCGTGCCGGACGGGCCGGTGACGCTGCCGTCGAAGCCGTTCGCCGTGTACACCTGCAGGCCCGGCTCGGTGGTCAGCACCTCCAGCGTCCGCCCGCTGCCCGGGTCGGCCAGCAGCGCCGCCCGCACCGGCGGCCCGTCCGCCGGCCGCTCGCGCAGCACCCAGTTGTGGTCGTAGCCGTCCTTCAGCTGCGGATGCCCCTTCGCCAGCCCCTCCCCGATCGGCCGGGCCGCGGTGAAGTCGAACGCGGTGCCCGCCACCGGCTCGTACGGGCCGAGCGGGATCTGCCGCTCGTCGACCGGCGTGAACGCGTCCGCGTCGATGGTCAGCAGGTGGCCGAGCACGTCGCCGCGGCCCTCGCCGGCCAGGTTGAAGTAGGCGTGGTTGGTCAGGTTGACCACGGTCGGGCGGGTGGTCACGGCCCGGTAGGAGATGGTCAGTTCGGCACCGCTCAGGGTGAAGTCCGTCCAGACGTCCAGCGCGCCGGGGAAGCCCTGGTCGCCGTCCGGCGAGTGCAGGTGCATCCGCACCCCGCCAGGGATCTCCTCGGCCTGCCACACCCGGTGCGAGAACGAGTCGGGGCCGCCGTGCAGGGTGACGCCGTGCCCGGTGGGCAGCAGCTGGTACTCCTCGCCGTCCAGCGTGATCCGGCTGTCGGCGATCCGGTTCGCGTACCGGCCGACGGTGACGCCGTAGTGCTTGGCCGGGCCGAGCAGCGTACCGACATCCTCGGTGGTCAGCACCACCTGGCCGGGCGCGCCGGTGCGGTCCGGCGCGGTCAGGGTGTGCAGCGCCGCGCCCAGCGTGATCACGGTGGCCTCGACGCGGTCGGAGCGCAGCGTCCACCGCTCCAGCCCCATGCCGGCCCCGGACAGGTCGTACGGTGCGCGCAGCACCTCGGTGGGCCGGTCCGGCGCGGTCATGGGCTGCTCCTTGGTTCGTGATCACCCTGTTCGGCCAGCGTAGCTTTCCCCGGCGGGCGGGTCGGTGACCCGCTCCGCGCGCCGGGGAGCCCTGCGGTGCGTCAGCCGCCCTGCCCGGGACGCTCGGTGGGCAGCCCGAGCGCGTCGGCCAGCCCCTCCGGCCCGGTGCCGAGCTTGCGGTGGACGGCGGCCAGCCGCTGCCTGACCACTGACGCCGGCAGCTTCAACTGCTCGGCGATGCGCTGCGGGGGCACCGACAGCGCCGCCAGCTCGGCGACCTCCAACTCCTGCGGATTGAGGGTGATCTTCGCCGGCACCAGCGCCCGGCTGGGCTGCAACCCGGACGTGGCGAGCACGTTGCGGGCCCGCACCTCCAGGCCGTCGGCCCCGCAGTGCTTGGCCAACTCCATTCCCTGGTAGAGGTGTTCGGCAGCCTCCAGGCTGCGGCCCACCTGCACCAGCGCGGCCCCGAGATCGACCAGCGCGTGCGCGTGCTCGTAACCCGCCGGGGAGCGGCCGAGGTAGCCGACCGCCTCCTGCAACAGCTCGACCGCGTGCGGGCCCTCCCACACGCTGGCGGCCAGCCGCAGCGCACCGCCGATCGCGGACGGCGAACCGGACTCCCTCGCCCGGGCCACCGCGTCGTCGCCGTTCTTGCGGGCCGACGGCAGGTCCCGGTGCGCCATCGCCACGGCCAGGTGACCGGCCCACGGGGCGTGCACGGTGGAGCGCCAGCCGCGCTTGTCCAGCCGCATGCCGGTCTCGGCGAGCACCTCGACGGCCATGTCGTAGTCGCCGCGCGAGATCAGCAGCTTGCCGTAGATGGTGGCGACATCGGGCAGCACCAGCGCCGTCTGGTGGTACGGCGGCGAGAAACGGTACTTCTGGGCGATCTCCCAGGCCTCCCGGTCGCGGCCGCGGGCCAGCAGGGTGTCGATCAGCGAGCCGACCAGGTTCCACTGCAGCGGCAGCCCGGTGCCCATCCGGTCGGCGATCCGCAGGCCCCGGCGCAGGAAGTCCTCGGCCTCCGGGAGGAAGCCGCGGCGCAGCCGGGCGAATCCCATCAGGAAGTAGGCGAAGCCGCGGTGCGCGCCGCTCCACCCGGCGATCTCGAACTCCAGGATGGCGGAGCTGAACAGCTTCTCGGCGCGGGCGAGTTCGTCGTTGTAGGCGAAGCACAGGCCGAGCAGCGCGGGCAGTTCGAAGTTCCAGGTGGTGTTGGTCCAGCCGAGGCTGCGTGGCAGCCGGCCGTTGACCAGGGCGTCCTCGGCGGCCCGCAGCGCCTCGTGGGTGGGGCCGCCCTTGAGGGTGAGGTCCCAGGCGTGCAGGGCGCGCACCGGCCGGGAGGCCTCGCTCTCCGGGGAGACCCGGGCGGCGAGGTCGGTGACCTTCTGGGCCCGCCCCGGGCCGTCGTCCTCGTCGCGCTGGAGGGCGGTGTACAGCAGTTGGGCGGTCAGCAGCCGGACCTTGCCGAGGCCCTCCGGGGTGTGCGCGGCCTCGGCCTGGCAGAGCCGGGCGGCTCCGGTCAGGTCGCCGCCGTGCGCGGTCACCTCGGACAGCCGGAACACCGCCTCGACGCGCAGGTCCGGGCTGAGGCCGTCCTCGATGTCGAGGGCGCGGCGCAGCTGGTTGGCGGTCGCGTCCGGGTCGGTGAGCAGCGCGGCGCTGCCGAGTTCGTAGAGCACCTCGGCGCGGTCGTCCTCGTCCGGCGGCTCGGCGAGGGCGCGTTCCAGGCAGCGGCGGGCGGCCTCGGGGGCGCCGATGGCCAGGTTCTCGGCGGCGGCCCGGCGCAGTTTGCGCACCATCAGGTCGTCGCCCTCGCCGGGGTGGGTCTCCAGCAGGTGGCGGGAGGCGGCGAGCAGCGAGCCGCCCCGGTCCTCGATCGCGGTGGCGGCGACGCCGTGCATGCCGGCCCTGGTGGCGTCCGGGATCGACTGGTAGATGGAGGTGGCGATCAGCGGGTGGACGAATTCGAGCCTGCCGTTGGGCTGGCTGGTGAGCACCCGCAGTCGGCGCAGTTCGCGGACCGACTGGGCGGACTGCGCCGGGCCCTGGGCGCAGATCGCGGCGGCCAGTTCCTCGCTGATCTCGGTGCCGATCAGGGCGGCGGCCCAGGCGAACTGCATGACCGTGGGCCCGAGCTTGTCCAGCCAGTAGTCGCGGCCCTGACCGCGGGCGGCCGCGGCGAGGTCGCGCAGCCGGGGCGAGTTCTCCTCGACCGGTTCGAGGTTCTGGTCGCGCACCTCGCGCAGCAGGGCGACGGTGTCGAACGGGGCTCCCGCAGTGACGGCCCACACCTGGCGGCAGAAGGCGTCGTCGGCCTCGGAGAACTCGCTGTGCACGATCTCGGCGATCGACAGCGGGTTGAGCGGCAGCAGTTCGTGCCGGCGCTCGGCGCGGTCCTGGATCTGCAGGATCAGCGGGCGGGCCGCGTCGTCGAACTCGTGGCGGTAGGCGAAGACCAGCAGCACCGGGAGCTCACGGGCGCGCAGCACGAACGAGGTGAGCCAGGTCAGCGACTCCTGGTCGACCGCGTGCAGGTCGTCGATCACCACCACCAACGGGGCGCGCCGGGGCGCGAGTTGGGTGATCACGAAGTCCAGCCCGTCGTGCACGCCCTGCGGGTCGATCCGCTCGACCTCCTCGGACGGCGGCTCCAGCCCGATGGCCGGCGCGACCAGGTTGTACCAGTTGCCGAACACCTCGATGCGTTCGGCCTGGTCGAGGTCGCCGAGGACGGGGAGCAGCAACTGCCGCAGCACGCGGAACGGTTCGTGCTTCTGCCGTTCGCTGCCGCGGGCGAACAGCACGGTGGGGTCCTTGCGGGCGCCGGCGATCCGGCGGACCTGTTCGAGCATGGTGGTCTTGCCCATGCCGGGCGGCCCGGAGAACAGCAGCAGTTCACCGATCTTGGTGCCGCCCGCGGCGAACTCCCGGCACAGCTTGTCCACGGCCTGTTCGGCGGACTGGAGTTCGCTGTCGCGCTCCCAGAGCCGCTGGGCGGCTGTTGTCCCGTCTCCGGCCGCCGCCGATTCCTGCGGCCCGCTCTGCACTTCGGCCACGTCCGTCCTTCCGACTCGCCTTCCCGCACTCCGTTTCCGACCTTAGCGCCGCCACAGGCCGCTCGGGCGGCGTTCCCGCAGGTCGTGGTCCTGACGGGGCGTCAGTTCACCTGATCAGGGGCAACTCCCTTACAGGCAAAGGCAACTGACGATCAATTAGATTAACTCTTTCCGGTTTCCCAGGTGTATTCGATCTTTGCCGGGGAAGACCGACGCCGGGCGCGAGCCCGAACCGTCATGCCGTACCGCACACCAGCCGCCCTGGAGATACGTTGGCTGCCATACCGCCGCTCTTCTGCCCCATCCCCTCGACCCTGCATCCGGCGCACGAGGAGGTCGGCAAGAGCACCGAACTCTGGCTCGACACCATGGGCTTCACCCGGGACGCGGAGCGCCGCCGCCGTCTCCTGGCCATCGGTGCACACGAGTTCGTCTGCCGGATCGCCAAGGACGCCGAAGGCATCACGGGGCTGGAACTGGTTTCGCAGTGGCTGTGCAGCATGCTCACGCTCGACGACGAGTGGGACACCGGCCGGTTGAGCCGGGACCCCTCCCGTGTACTCACGATAGCAGCCACATTACTGGCCGTTATCAATTCCACGCCTTCCCACCCGGAGGAGTCCGACGTCTACGTCGCCTCGGTGCGCGACGTGTTCCGCCGGGCCCGGGACTGGGCGCCCGCGGTCGCCGTGAAACGGTGGGCGGACAGCCAGTTGGAGTCCTTCATGGGCGCCGCCGCCGTCACCGCCTACCGCGCCCAGGGCCGGCCGATGACGCTGTCGGAGTACCTGACGATAGGACCGCTGGACCGCGGCAGCCGGTCCTGCATCGAGATCATCGAGGTCTGCGAACGCACCGCCGTGCCGCAGTCCCAACTGGACTCGCCGCGGGTCCACGCGCTCACCGAGGCCGCCAAGTTCCTGGTGCTGGTCTCCGCCGACGTCTACTCGTACAAACGCGAGGACAGCCACGGCGCGCTGGAGAGCAACATCGTCGACTCCCTGCAGCGACATCTCGGCTGCTCCCGGGAACAGGCCCTGCTGGAGGCGGCCGCGCTGCACGACCGCACCATGGTCCTGTTCCTCCGCCTCTCGGACCGCGCCGGCCGCCGCGCCGGTCCCGAACTGCGGCGCTACATCCAGCAGTTGGCCAACCTGGTGAGCGGAAACCTGGAGTGGGGATTCACCTCCGCCCGCTACACCACCAGAACCCCCGGCGTCGTCCCGATCGCCGAACGCGCCGAACGCCCCGCCGACGGCCGGCTGACGCCGCCGCCCTACCCGGAGATCGCCTGGTGGTGGGAGCAGCTGTGGTGACGGCCCCCTGACCGCCCGGACGCTTCCCCCGGGCGCGGCGCGGAACCGCCCATCCGGACATCACACCACACCCCTCCCCCGGCCCCGGCCCGCGCCACGCGCCCGGGGCCGAAGCGTGCCCGCAGCGGTGGCGAACCCGCTCCGACCGGCCCAGAAGCTCTGGCGAACAGCGGCCCCGACGTGGTCCCGTCGGGTCAACGCCCGGCCCGACCGGCCCGGCCCCCGTTCCACCGCCAAGGAGTGAACCCTCATGACCATCGCCGTCGACAAGCTCTCCGACCCCGCCGTGCGCCGCTTCCTCGGCGCCGTCAACTCGGGCGACCGGGACGCCTTCTTCGCCGCCCTCACCGAGGACGCCACCATGTCCGACGACGGCTCCGAACGCGACCTGGCCGACTGGGTCGACCGGGAGATCTTCTCCTCCCACGGCCACATCGAGGTCCAGACCGAGAAATCCGGCGGCCGCGCCCTGGTGGCCGACTTCCGCAACGACGCCTGGGGCGAGATGCGCACCGCCTGGCGCTTCACCGTCTCCCCCGACGGCCGAGTCAGCCGCTTCGACACCGGCCAAGCCTGACCCCCCCGGGGCCGGCCCCCACCCCGGCACCCGGCCGACCCGGCGGCCGCGATCGCGACCAGGGCGACGCGCTCGACCGGGCGCGGCTGTTCACGGCCGGTGGGCTCCATCGCGCAGTGGCGGATCAGTTGCTCCGCACCGGCGCCGGGCGGACCACCACCTCCCCGTGCCGCACACTCCCGATCGGTGCGGCACTCCGTCCTCGTCCCCGGCCACCAGGGCTCGCGGTTCCGCCCCGTCCCCGGCGGCGGCCGTGTATCGGAGGGACTCAGTGCTCCGGTGTCGGGTACAGGCCGGCCAGGGGGTTGTCAGAGGTCCCGGCGGGCATGCAGTCGGGGGCGGGGCCCTGCATCAGACCGGCCCGCAGTTCGCGGGAGCTGTGCTCCGGGTCGGTCTTGGCCAGCGGCAGGTGGATGAAGAGCCGCAGGTCGGCCGGGATGGCGCTGGGGCGGATGGTGAGAACCTGCCGGCTGCCTTCCGGGCCGGTCTCCCCCCGCATGTCCCAGCCGAAGGCCGACAGTTGGTCCTGGTTCGCCTTGGCCACGGTCTCCGGCGGGTAGGAGGGCATCGTCGGGTCGGGGGCGTGGCAGCCGGGTTCGCCGGCATAGACACGGCTGCGGATGCCGGCCCGGTCCAGGTCGCGCTGCAACTGGGTCGCGTCGACCGGCTTGTAGCCGTCCAGGATGGTGAGTCGGACGAGGCCGTCGCTGCTGCCCTGCAGTGTGTACGCCACGTTGGTGACACCGTCCAGCCGCTGGCCACCCGGCGCGGCCGCGCCCGGGGAAGGCACGACGCGGTGGTCTGGTGCCACGGCGAGAGCGGCCCCCGCCACGGCAGCGGCCACTCCCAGTGGGAGCACCACCCGCAGCATCAGGGTCCGTCGCCCGGTCGCGGGCCGGGAGTTCTCGGTGATCGTGTCCATCAGGCAGTCCTTCAGTAGGAGCTGGCGGTGACCGGGGAGTTCCGGGTCGCCCGCGGCCGGCAGCAGCCGGGCCAGTTCCTCCCGCTCAGCCTGCTGGGACTGGTGCTGGGGGGTGGCGCTCATCGGATCGTCTCCTTGGTCGACCGGGCCGCGAGTGCGCAGCCGCCTGTTACCTGTCCGCGCATGCTCGTGCGTTGCAGGTTGTTCGCGGAGCGCTTCGCCTCCAGTTCCTTCGCGGTGAGGTTCCGCAGCCGGGTACGAGCACGGGAGAGCCGGGAGCGGATCGTCCCGATCGGCTTGCCCAGCGCCTCGGCGACGGCCGCATGGTCGAGCCCCTCCCACACGCACAGCGCGAACACCTCCCGGTCGGCCGGGCGCAGCTGCTCCAGCGCGGCCTTCGCCGCGGCGATCTGCTCGGCGTCGGCCATGCGGCTGGTCAGCTCGACGGCGAAGTCGGGGGCGACTTCGCGCGGCGGAAGCGCGGCGAGTGCCTTCCGATGACGGCGGGCGGCCCGGCGGGTGTTGCGGATGACGTTGGTGGCGATGCCCAGCAGCCAGGGCCGCAGGCTCTCTCCCTCGGGGTCGACCCTGGTGCGCAGGCGCCACGCCTCCAGGAAGGTCAGCGAGACCACGTCCTCCGCGACGTCCCAGTCCCCCGTCATCCGAACAGCGTGCCGGTACACCGCCCGGGCGTGGTCCTCGAAGACCTGCCCGAACGCCCCGGCGTCCCCAGCCCTTATGTGAGCGCGTATCGATTTCTCCACGCCTGTACCTGTCCCACCGCGCCCGGCCGCTGCCGTGACCTGCGCCACATGGATACCCGCCCTCGGCGATGCCCCGTCGTCCCTCACCCGGGTCCGCACGTACGAGATGCCAATCCCCGCGGCCCCCGGCCCGGGCGATCGGCCGGAAGACATCGGGGCAACGCCGGCCGACGCCGAGCCCGGCAGGGCGAGTGCCACGCAGGCGCCACCTCAGCACCCGAGCCCGCCCGGTCCCCCGCGACACGAGGCCCACTCCCCGCCGAGCCGATACCCACTCAAGCCCGCCCCGCCCGGCACCCGCCCTCCCGCCGTGCCGACGCCCCCTCAGCCCCGGCCCGCCAAGCACTCCCGAACGGCAGTGATCAGCGCGCGCGAGCGAATGTCCCCAGTGACGCCCGGCTGCATGCCGTTGGTGACGTAGCCGAAGCCGATGCCCAACTCCGGGTCGGCGAACCCCAGCGAACCGCCGCGCCCCGGGTGGCCGAAGCTCGCCGGGGAGGCCATCGGCGAAGTCCCCCCGTGCCGGAAGAACCCCTGGCCGAAGGTGGTGTTGACGATCAGCACCCGGTCCGGCCCGTGCACCGAGGGCCCCGCCGCCTCCGCCAGCGTCGCGGGCTCGAACAGCGCGGGCAGTCGCTCCCCTGGCGCGTCCGTCCGGTCCGCGGCGCCGATCAGCGAGGCGTAGAACCGCGCCAGCGACCTCGCGGTGCCGATGCCGCCCGCCCCCGGCACCTCGACGGCCTGCACCGCCGGGTCGTTCAGGTCCACGCTGCTGCGCACCGAGCCGAACGCGCGGGCCGTCAGCGAACGCGGGTCCCGGTAGGCGTCCACCACGGACTGCTTGGGGCGCATCCGTATCCCGCCCGGCCCGGCCTTGGCCGCGTCCGGTGCGGGCAGGTCGACCAGCCGCCCGACCCGGCCGGACGCGGTGGCGGGCAGGCCGATCCACAGGTCCAGGTCGAGCGGAGCGGCGATCTCCTCCGCGAAGTACCGCCCGACGCTGCGCCCGTCCACCCGCCGCACCACCTCGCCGACCAGCCACCCGAAGGTCAGCGGGTGGTAGCCGTGCGCGGTGCCGGGCTCCCAGGCCGGGGCCTGCGCGGCGACGGCCGCGGCGGCCGGCTCCCACGCCAGCACGTCCTCGATCCGCAACGGCACGTCCAGCGCGGGCAGGCCGGCCTGGTGCGACAGCAGCCAGCGCACCAGGATCCGTTCCTTGCCGGCCTGCTTGAACTCCGGCCAGTACGCGGAGACCGGCGCGTCCAGGTCGAGCACCCCGCGCTGCGCGAGCAGCAGCGCGGAGGCAGCGGTCAGCCCCTTGGTGACCGACCGCAGCACCTGCGCCGTGCCGCTCTCCCACGCCACCGCGGGGGCGGGCCTGGCGCCCACCTCCGGCCGGGCGTCACCGCCCCACAGGTCGACCACCTTCCGGCCGTCCACGTACAGCGCGAACGCCGCGCCCAACTCCCCGTACTCCCGGAAGTTGCCCGCGAAAGCCGCCCTGACCGGCTCGAACCCGTCGGCCGTGAATCCCTGGATCTCCACCCACCCACCTTAGACACCGCCCTCCGCACCCAGCGGCGGGGCCGGTACCCGGCGGAATGCTCACCGCTCCATGGCTACTCCACCGTCCAACCGATGTGCCCGATGCCGGACGAGTAGAAGGCGCAGTGGCCCGCCGACTGCTCCGTCCGGCCCGGCTGCGCCGTCACCGAGGTGCCCGAAACGTCCGGCGCGAGGCCGCACACGATGTCGGCGTGGAAGGTGATCGAGGATCCGGTGTTGTTCGTACAGGTGACTCCTCCGGTCAGCGGGTCGTTGTTGTGGATCCAGGTGGTGCAGTCCAGCCCGGAGCGGACGGCGGCGGGCGCGGGCACGGCCGTCGCGGGCAGGACGGTGCCGAGCCCGAACAGGGCTGCGCCGACAACCAGGGCAGCGACACGATTCCTCAACGTTCCTCCCCGAAGCCAAAACTCGAGAACTCCAGAACTGACGATCCGCCACCTATCTACCCCAACCCCACCAATCCGTATGCCAACTCTTTCGAGTGAAACCGCCCCTCCCGGGCCAGAATGGCAGTCATGGACACCCCTCCCCTCGACGAACTCGTCGACGTGGTCGACGAGAACGACCGCGTCCTGCGCACCGCACCCCGCTCCGAGGTCTACCGCGACAACCTGCTGCACCGGTGCGTCTTCGTCCTGGTCCGCGACCCCCGGGGCCGGATCTTCACGCACCGCCGCACCGAGACCAAGGCCTTCGCCCCGGGCGCGCACGACTGCTTCGTCGGCGGCGTGGTGGGCGCCGGCGAGAGCTACGCGGACGCCGCCGTCCGCGAGGCCGAGGAGGAACTCGGCGTCACCGGCATCCGCACCCGCCCGCTGTTCCGCTTCCGCTACACCGACGGCGAACACTTCAGCTGGTGGTCCGACGTCCACGAGGCCGAGTGGGACGGCCCGGTCTCCCCGCAGGCCGAGGAAGTCGCCTGGTACACCTGGCTCACCGAGGAGGAACTCACCGACCGCCTCGCCACCTGGGAGTTCGTCCCCGACGGCCGCGAGGCCTGGCGCCGCTACCTGGAACAGCGCACCACCGGCTGACCTCCCCCGTCCGTGCTGTCCCGCGCAACCCCGACGAACTAGGGTGGGCCGCATGGCTTCCCGCACGCCGTCCGTGGCCCCCCGCACGGAGGACCAGCAGCCCGCCCGCACCCCCAGGCGGCGGCTCACCGTCGACGAACGCCGCGAACAACTCATCGCGGTGGCCCTCGAACTGTTCTCGAACCGGGCCCCCGAGGACGTCTCCATCGACGACATCGCGGCCGCGGCCGGCGCCTCCCGCCCCCTGGTCTACCACTACTTCCCCGGAAAGCAGGCCCTCTACGAAGAGGCCCTCCGCCGGGCCGGCCGGGAGCTCGCCGGACGCTTCGAGGAAGCCGCCGACGGCCCGCTCTCCGAACGCCTCTACCGCGTCATGGGCCGCTACCTGGACTTCGTGCAGTCCCACGAGGCCGGCTTCACCGCCCTGCTCCGCGGCGGCTCGGTCGCCGCCAGCCCCGACGCGGACGCCGTCATCGACCAGGTCCGCCGCGCCGCCCAGGAACAGATCCTCCGCCACCTCGGCCTCCCCGACCCCAGCCCCACCCTGCGCCGCACCGTCCGCGCCTGGATCGCCAACGCCGAGATCAGCTCCCTCGACTGGCTCGCCGACAAGCCCGTCCCCGCCGAGACCCTGCAACTCCACCTCGTCCAGGAACTCGTCGCCGCCCTCGCCGTCGCCGCCACCCGAGACCCCGAACTCGCCGCCCTCCTCGCCGACTTCTTCGCCACCGAACACCCCGACGGCCCCACCGCCCGCCTCATCCGCGACCTCACCACCACCCTCGCCACCCCCACCCTCACCACCTCCCTCCTCCGCCTCGCCACCCCACCCACCCCCTGACCCCCACCAACTCCCCACCCCCGCACGCCCCTTCCACTCACGCCGCAGGCACCTCCCCCACACCACCAGCCCCACCACCCCCCACCCCCGCACAACCCTTCCTCCTACGTCGTCCACACCCCTCCCCACCACCCCCCGCGCCGCAGGCACCTCCCCCACACCACCAGCCCCACAACCCCCCACCCCCGCACGACCCTTCCTCTTACGTCGTCCACGTCTGATAAAAAGTGCCTGAACTGTCCACACCCGAGAACGAGGGGGCTCGGCGAATGACGCAGGACGGCTTCGCCGCCGCAGACCGGATCACGGCCACGCTGGACGCGGCGTGCGCCGCACTTCTCGGCAGCCGCGCCACCCACTACCCCGTCGACGCGTTCACCGCGTTCCGCCGGCCCCAACACCCCGCCGCCAAGGCCCTTTTCGGTCTGCGGATCAGCCAGATCGGCCCCGGCCTGCTCTCCGTCCCGAAGCTCGGCACGGTCATCGAGGTCTCCGGCCACCGCCGCCCGAACGCGAACGCCGGCCGCGAGGCCGTCCCCGTTCTGACGCAGCGCTTCGCCGCCTCCGCCCTCGGCCTGACCGACGTCCCGTCAGCCTCCGCGCTCCGTCTGCACGCCGAGCCGACCCCGGTGACCAGCGAGCCGCTGGCCGGCTTCACGCAGTCCCTCGCGGCCCTGGCCGAACCTCGCGCCACGGTCGCCCCGGACGAGCTGTCGACCGGTTCGGGCGTCGAGGCCCGCCTGGTGGTGCCGCCGGCCTTCCACACCCTGACGGTGCGCGGTTCGGGCAACGCCCTCTCGGCCCATCTCGCCGAGACCGCCGAGGAGTTGTTCTCCGGCGCGTCCCCGGCGGAGCGCAACGACTTCGCGATAGTCGCGGCGCTGCTCGCAGAGCAGTTCTCGGCTGCGAACGTCGCCTACGCGGGCGTCGCCGCGCTGCTGCTGAACGGCCGCCGCTCGCGCGTCTCGCTGGTGGTGTCGACGGTCCCGTGCGCCCAGCCGATCCAGGAGCTCGCGGTGGAACTGTCCACCGAGCGCCCGCACGCCGAGGTGTGGACGGTCCTGCTGCCGGCCGGGCCGGCGGCGGTGCTGGTGGAGAACCGGGCGATGCCCGCGATGAAGGAGCTGCACGACGAGCGCCCCGGCGGCGCGGTGCACAGCTCCGTGGTCGAGGCGTTCGTCCCGATGCCGGACGGGGCAACGGTCCTGACGGTCCAGCTGACCACCTCCGACGCCGAGGACTGGGACGTCTACACCTCAGTCTTCGCCGACCTGCTCTGCTCGGTCCAACTCGCCTGGGACGGTGTGGCCGTGGCCCCCGCCCCGGTCCCGGTCGGCCGTGCGCGACCCACCCAGTCCGCCACCCCGGCCGCCCCCGCGGCCCCGCCGGTCCCGGTCGCGGTCCCCGAGCAGCCGGACGCCCCGTCCGGCACCTCGGTGCGCGTCCCGCCCTCGGACTTCAACCCGTTCGCGACGCCCGCCCCGACCAACTCGCCGGCCCACCAGCCGTCCCCGGTGCTGGCCTCCGCCGACCCGTTCGGCGCCCCGGCCGCCACCCCCGAGCCCACCCCGGAGCCCGCACCCGCCCCCGAGGCCGCCGACCCCACCAAGGGACGCCTGGTCAAGGTCCCTCCGGCCGACTTCAACCCCTTCGCCGCCAGCTCCGCCCCCGCCGCAGCCGCCCCGGCCCCGACCCCGGCCGCCGACCCCTTCGGCTCACCCGACCTGTTCGCGGCAGCCGACCCCTTCGCGGCCACCCCCGCACCCGCCCCGGCGCCCGAGCCCGATCCGGAGCCCGCCCCCGAGGCGGCCGACCCGACCAAGGGACGCCTGGTCAAGGTCCCCCCGCCGGACTTCAACCCCTTCGCGGCAGCCGCACCGGCCCCCACCCCCGCCGCAGCCCCGGCACCCGCCACCCCGGCCGCCGACCCCTTCGGCTCACCCGACCCGTTCGCGGCACCCGACCCCTTCGCCGCCCCGGACCCCTTCGGCACCCCCGCCGCAGCGGCCCCCGCCGCGACGCCCCCCGCCGCCCCGGCACCCGAGCCGCAGGCCGCCGCACCCGAGGCCGCCGACCCGACCAAGGGCCGTCTCGTCAAGGTCCCGCCGCCGGACTTCAACCCCTTCGCGCCGCCGGCCCCGCCCGCGCAGAAGGCCGAAGAGCCCCAGCCCGAAGCCGCCGACCCCACCAAGGGCCGCCTGGTCAAGGTCCCCCCGGCCGACTTCAACCCCTTCGCCGCCTCCTCCGCCCCCGCACCCGCCACCGCCGCAGCCGCACCGGCCCCGGCGCCCGCCGCCGCGCCCGCCCCGGCCCGCCCGGCGTCCGCCGACCCGTTCGGCACGGTGCTGTCCAGCGAGCCGTCCGACCCCTTCGGCACGGTCACCGGCCCCTCCAGCAACATCCCGCCCCGCCCCGCCGCCCCGCCGGCCGTCCCGGCCCCGACCGCCCCGCCGGAGCCGGCCGACCCGACCAAGGGCCGCCTGGTCAAGGTCCCGCCGGCCGACTTCAACCCCTTCGCGCCCCCGGCCCCGCCCGCGCAGAAGGCCGAAGAACCCCAGCCCGAAGCCGCCGACCCCACCAAGGGCCGCCTGGTCAAGGTCCCCCCGGCCGACTTCAACCCCTTCGCCGCCAGCTCCGCCCCCGCAACCGCCCCCGCCGCGGCCGCACCGCCGCAGCCGCCGGCCAACAACCCCTTCGGCTGAGCCGCGCCCGGCAAACGGCGGGCCCACCCCGGGCCCGCCGTTCGGCGTTCCCCCAACTCCCCCTCACCACCTACCGGTTAGTCCGCACCGCTGGCCCCCGCACCCCTCGTCGGCTAGGTTTGTCGACCATGACGACCGGGCCGGCCTCGCGCCACTCACGGACGGGCGACCCGGCACTCCCCTGAGCGCCGCCCGGGCAGCGTCCCGCGCCCCGCCTCCCTCGTGTTGACCTCACCACGAAACGTCAACCACGACCGGAGACCTGATGCCCACCCAGATCCGCACCGAACTGCTCCACATCCCCACCCGGGACGGCCTCGCCGACGCCCTCGCCGCCTTCCCCACCGAAGCCGGCACCGCTGCCCAAGCCGGTGCCACCACCGCGGCCGATCGCCTCCCCGGAGTCCTGATGTACCCGGACGCTTTCGGTATCCGCCCCGCCCTCACCGAGCTCGCCGCCGAACTGGCCGGCCACGGCTACTACGTGCTCGTCCCCAACCTCTTCTACCGCCACGGCCCGACGCCCGTGGTCGACCTGCCGACCCACATCGACGAGCAGGCCCGCCCCGAACTCCTCGCCCGCCTCATGCCGTTGATCACCGCCCACACCCGCGACCAGGCCCTCCTCGACGCGGACGCCTACCTGCGCTTCCTCACCGCCCGCCCCGAGGTCTCCCCCGGCCCGGTCGGCGTGACGGGCTACTGCATCGGCGGCCTGCACGCCCTCCGCACCGCCGCCGCCCACCCGCACCAGGTCGCCGCCCTGGCTGCCTTCCACGCCCCGGTCCACGCCGACGGGCCGGCGCCCTTCGCCGCTCTCACCGCCGAGGTCCACTTCGGCCACGCCGCAAGCGACTTGACGCCCGAGACGCTCGCCGAGCTCAACCACTCCCTGACCGCCGCCGGAGTCACCCACACCTCGGAGATCTACCCCGGCACCGTCCACGGCTTCACCATGCCCGACACCGACGCCTTCGCCCCGTCCGCCCTCCGCCTGCACTGGGACCGCCTGCTCCCCCTCCTCGCCCGCACGATCGCCCCCTGACCAGCCGCCAACGAACGAACCAACGAACCACCGAACGGCCCGCCTGTCAGTGCCCATTGCGATGATCTCCGCACCATCCACCCGAAGGAGATCACCATGGGTACCTGGGACATCGGCCCGTTCGACAACGACGACGCCGCCGACTTCGCGGGCGAGCTCGACGCCACCGACCCGGAGGAGCGCGAAGCCCTGATCCGCGCCGTCCTCACCAACGACGGCACCGGCGAGTTCGACGACCTGGACGGCGACGACGGCGCCCGCATCGTCGCCGCAGCCGCCCTGGTAGCCAGCCAGTGCCCGGGCGGCACCCCGGTCACCACCGCCCACGGCCCGGAGCAACCGCTCCCCCGCTTCGCCCCGGAGCTCCGCCGGCTCGCCCTGGACGCCCTGGCCGGCGTGCTCACCGACGACTCCGAACTCGCCGAGCTCTGGGACGAGTCGGACGAGGGCCCGGCCTGGCGCAGCGAGGTGGAGCGGCTCCGCGCCGTCCTCGCCGCCGGCTGACCCCGCCGCCCGGAGCCGTCAGCCCACGCCCCGCTCGCTGTCGATCTCCTCGGCCAGCGCCGCCATCCGGTACAGCGCGACGAAGTACCGGGACGCGTAGCCGTCGGTGGCGAAGGTCGGCAGGATGTCCCCGAGCAGGGCGATGCGGCTGCGCAGGTGTTCGCGGTGGCGGGCGCCGAGCGGCGGCCCGTCGAGGACGCTCGCGGCGAATCCGGCGAGGACGGTGTCCAGGGTGACCAGACAGGTCCCTTCGGGCTGCTGGTCGTACCAGCCGGTGGGGAAGCGCATGGCGCTGAACTCGTCCCAGAGGCACGCCAGGAGGTCGCTCTTCTCGTCCGCCATGATGATGATCATGCCGCACGCGGGCGTCGCTGTGAACGCGTCACCCGCACATCTTCCTCACCGGGTCCGGCCACCCCACCAATTTCGGCCGTACCCGAGCGACCCCACGAGGCCCAGAGGGCTCAGCCGCCCCGGCGCCCCAGGTGCACCACGTCGGGCACACCGCGCTCCACGACGACCTCCTCGGTGCGGACGTCGGTGAACCCGGCGTCCCGCAGCGCCTGTTCGAAGGCGGCGGACGGCCGGGCGCTCCACACCGCGAGGATCCCACCGGGCCGGAGCCGGGCGGCGGCGTTGGCCAGCCCGACGGGGCCGTACAGGGCGTCGTTCTCCTCGGTGACGGTCCAGTCGGGCCCGTTGTCGATGTCGAGGCAGAGCGCGTCGTAGCGCTCCCCGCCGGCGGCCAGGTACGCCACCAGGTCGGTGTGCAGCACCTCCACCCGGGGATCGTCCAGCGCCCGGGCCGAGAACGCCCCGAGCGGCCCGCTCCGGTGCCAGTCGACGATCGCCCCCTCCCGCTCGACCACGGCGATCCGCCCCCACCGCTCCGAGGCCGCCGCGTGCGCCAGCGAGAACCCGACCCCGAGCCCGCCGATCAGCACGCTCGGCGCACCGGAGCCGCCCCACTCGTCCAACGCGGCCTGGATCAGCAGCCGTTCGGAGCGCCCGTCGGCGGTGTCCATCAGGAAGCACCCGTTCGCGATGATCTCGTACTGCTCGCCCCGCCGCCGCAGCACCACCTCGCCGTACGGCCCCTCCCGGCGGTCGATCACTTCGGCCTCGGGCAGGCCCTGGCGGCTGGGCAGGACGGACATTCGGCGACTCCCGGTCCACGCACGGTCACGGACCGAACGACCCTAACCGATCACCGGCCCGGGCCACCGGCCTTTTCGTCACCCCTGCGCGTCCAGCACCGGCCCGATCTCGGCGGGCGGCTCCACCACCTCGCGCGGGCTGCGCCGCCCGCGCCGCTCCAGCCACTTGGCCAGCCAGGACAGCAGCAGACACATGCCGATGTAGATCGGCGCGATCACCATCACCACGGGGATGAACGGCAGGTCGTAGTCCAGGTTGGTGGCGATCAGCTTCCCGGCGTGCAGGAACTCCTCGAAGGTGATCAGGAAGCCCAGCGAGGTGTCCTTCAGCGCCACCACCAGCTGGCTGACGATGGTCGGCAGCATCGCCCGGACGGCCTGCGGCACCAGCACGTACGTCATCACCTGGGTCTTGCGCAGCCCGAGCGCGAACGCCGCCTCCTTCTGTCCCTTGGGCACGGCGAGCACCCCGGCCCGGAACACCTCGGCCAGCACCGAGCCGTTGTACAGGGTGAGGCCGGCCACCAGTGCCCACAGCGGTTCGACCTTGAGGGCGACGAAGATGAAGAAGATCATCACCAGCAGCGGCATGGCCCGGAAGAACTCCACCACCAGCGTGGACACCCAGCGCACCGCCCGGTGGTCGGAGAGTCGCCCGGCGGCGAACAGCGCGCCGAACGGCAGCGCGAACAGCACCGTCCAGCCGAACGCCTTCAGGGTGTTGCCGAGGCCGCGCAGCAGCAGCTCCTGAACGCCCTTGTACTGGAAGGCCGTCCACTTCTGGTAGGTGAACTGGTGGGTGTGGAACAGCATCCAGATCACCCAGCCGACCACCGCGGCGATCACCAGCAGCGCCAGGAGGCCGTACAGCCGGTGCCGGGCCAGTGCCTTCGGACCGGGGACGTCGTACAGCGCGGAGGACTCCACCGTCATCGGGACACCGCCACCCGTCGTTCCAGCAGGTTGAACAGAGCGCTGATCGCCAGCGTGATGATCAGATAGCCGACCGCGATCCAGACGAAGGTCCAGATGATGCTGTAGCCCAGCTCGTTGATGGTCCGGTAGGTCCCGAGCAGCTCGACCACGCTGAACGAGCCGGCGATCGCCGTGTTCTTCGCCAGCGCGATCATCACACTGCCCAGCGGCGCGACCACCGAGCGGTACGCCTGCGGCAGGACGACCAGGCTCAGCGTCTGACCGAAGGTCATGCCCAGGCTGCGGGCTGCCTCGCCCTGCCCGACCGGCACCGTGTTCACCCCGGAGCGCAGCGCCTCGCAGACGAACGCCGAGGTGTAGCAGCCCAGCGCCAGCACGGCGAAGATGAAGAACGGCAGCGTGATGGAGAACCGCGGCAGACCCAGCACCACGATGAAGAACAGCAGCGTCAGCGGGGTGTTCCGGAGCACCGTCACCCACCCGGTGCCGAAGGCCCGCAGCGGCTTGACCGGCGAGACCCGGAAGCCCGCCATCACCACCCCGAGCACCAGCGCGAGCGCGGCGCTGACCAGGGTCAGCCACAGGGTTCCGAGGAAGCCGTGCCAGTAGGTGGACCAGTTGTCGGTCAGGACGTTCATCCGCGGCCCCTGCTCAGTTGTACCGGTCGATGGCCGGGGGCGGCGGCGCGGGCACCCCGGAGAGGCCGAGCGTCGCGTCGTACGCCTTCTTCCAGTTGCCGTTGTCCATGTTCCGCTGCAGCGCGTCGTTGATGGCCATCCGCAGCACGGTGTCGTTCTTGGGGACGCCGATGCCGTACGGCTCGGTGGAGAACGGCTCGCCGACCATCTTCAGCTCGTCGGGGACCTTCGCCACGTAGCCCTGCAGGATCGCGTTGTCGGTGGTGACCGCGTCGACCTGGTTGCTGATCAGGTTGTCCACGCACGCCGAGTAGGTGTCGTAGCCGATCAGCTCGGCCTTGGGGTAGTCGTTCTTGATCCGCTGGTACGGCGTGGACCCGGCGGCCGAGCAGACCTTCCGCCCGGCCAGGTCCTGCGGCCCGTTGATCTTCGTCTCGCTCTTGCGGACCATCAGCGCCTGCCCGGCGATGAAGTACGGCCCGGCGAAGCCGACCAGCTTCTTGCGGTTGGCGTTGATGGTGTACGTGCCCACGTAGTAGTCGACCTGGCCGTTCTGCAGCGCGGTCTCCCGGTTGGCGGAGGCGATGGTGCGGAACTCGATCCGGTCGGGCCCGAAGCCGAGGTCGGCGGCGACCATCCTGGCGATCTCGATGTCGAAGCCGGAGTACTCGCCGGTGGCCGGGTTCTTCTGCCCCAGGTACGGCTGGTCCTCCTTGGCGCCGACCACCAGGTGCCCGCGCGCCCGGGCCGCGTCCAGCGTGGGCGAGCCGGTGACGGTGTTGGCGCGCACCTCGTAGCTGGGCAGCGCCTCGGGCTGCGGGCCCTTGGGCGGCGGGGTGCCCTCCTTGCCGCAGCCCGACAAGCCGGCGGCCAGGCCGGGGAGCGCCAGGGCCAGGGCGAGCGCACGCAGGATGTACCGCTGGTTCACCGCGCGCCGCCTCAGTGCTTCAGGATCTTGGAGAGGAAGTCCCGGGCGCGCTCGCTGCGCGGGTTCGCGAAGAACTCCTCGGGGACGCGGTCCTCGACGATCCGCCCGTCCGCCATGAAGACCACCCGGTTGGCGGCGGAGCGCGCGAACCCCATCTCGTGGGTGACCACCACCATGGTCATTCCCTCGGCGGCCAGCGAGCGCATCACCTCCAGCACCTCGTTGATCATCTCGGGGTCGAGCGCCGAGGTCGGCTCGTCGAACAGCAGCGCCTTCGGGTCCATCGCCAGCGCCCGGGCGATCGCCACCCGCTGCTGCTGCCCGCCGGACAGCTGCGAGGGGTACTTGTCCGCCTGCGAGGCCAGCCCGACCCGCTCCAGCAGCGCCCGCCCCTTGGCCTCGGCCTCCGCCCTGCCGCGCCTGCGGACCTTGATCTGGGCCAGCGTGACGTTCTGCAGGACCGTGCGGTGCGCGAACAGGTTGAAGGACTGGAAGACCATCCCGACCTCGGCCCGCAGCTTCGCCAGGCCCTTGCCCTCGGCGGGCAGCGGCTGCCCCTCGATCAGGATGTCGCCGCTCTCCACCGGCTCCAGCCGGTTGATCGCCCGGCACAGCGTGGACTTCCCCGACCCGGACGGGCCGATCACCACCACGACCTCGCCCCGGCCGACCGTCAGGTCGATGTCCTGCAGGACGTGCAGTCGCCCGTAGTGCTTGTTGACCCCGCGCAGCTCGATCAGCGGCTCCCCGACCGACCGCCCCGCCGCTTCCTGCGGAGCCGTCACGGGGTGCGCCGGCCCTTCAGCATCCAGCCGAGCGCCGCCCCCGCCAGCAGCGTGGCCAACAGGGCGATCCACAGCGGGCAGGTGACGGTGAAGACCCAGAACTGGATCCGCACCTTGTCCAGGTTGGCGAGCAGGAACCAGACCGCCAGCACCACGATGACGCCGATCCCGATGTACCGGGTCGGGATGCCGCCGATCTCACTGCGGCGGGACGCGGACGGGGAACCACCTGAAGTCTTGGTCACCCTGGCAGTCTGCGCCCGGCCCCCACACCCGCCGCCGCACCACCACCGCCCGCCCCGCCCATTCACCCGACCGGCCCAACCCGTTACCCGTTCGATGCCCGGCCCGCCCGCCCCGGCGCGCCGGGAGCCCGGCCCGCCGTCGGGAATACGGCGACGTTCGCCGCGGTTGCCGCCCTCTTGGCAACACCCGTCCACACACGCACGACCGAAGGGCACCCCTTCCAGTGACCAGCACTCCCGCAGTACCCCCGATCCCCTCGATCACGCTGAACAACGGCGTGCGGATCCCGCAGCTCGGCTTCGGCGTCTGGCAGGTGCCGGACGCGGAGGCCGTCCCGGCGGTGCGCACCGCGATCGAGTCGGGCTACCGCTCGATCGACACCGCCCAGGTCTACGAGAACGAGGCGGGCACCGGCCGGGCGATCGCCGAGGCCGGCGTGGCCCGGGACGAGCTGTTCGTGACCACCAAGCTGTGGAACTCCGGCACCGTCGACTGGACCGGCGAGCAGGGCCGCGACCGGGTGCTGCGCGCCTTCGACGAGTCGATGGCCAAGCTCGGCCTGGAGCAGCTCGACCTGTACCTGATCCACTGGCCGCGCCCGATGCACGGCCCGTCCTTCCTGAACATCTGGCGCACCTTCGAGCAGCTGCTCGCCGACGGCCGGGTCCGCGCGATCGGCGTCTCCAACTTCCGCGTCCCGGACTTGGAGCTGCTGCTCAAGGAGACCACGGTGGTCCCGGCGCTGAACCAGGTCGAGCTGCACCCGTACTTCCCGCAGACCGAGCTGCGCGCCTTCCACGCCGAGCACGGCATCGCCACCGAGGCCTGGAGCCCGCTGGGCCAGGGCGGCGAGCTGCTGGCCGAGCCCGCGCTGGTGAAGATCGCCGAGAAGCACGGCCGTTCGACGGCCCAGGTGGTGCTGCGCTGGCACCTGCAGAGCGGCGTGATCGCCATCCCGAAGTCGGTCACCCCGGCCCGGATCCGGCAGAACCTGGACGTGACGGGCTTCGAGCTGGACGCCGAGGACCTGGCGGCGCTCGCGGGCGTCGCCACCGGCAAGCGGATCGGCCCCGACCCGGCCGGATTCGACTGGAACTGACCCGCCGCTAACCGCCCGTGAGTTGACGTCGCATCAGCCCGAGCTGACGCCGCGTCAGCACGGAGCGTGACGAAGGCTGGAACCCGGAAGGGGCCGACACCTGAGTGGTGTCGGCCCCTTCCGGAGCGTCCCGGGCGGTGCCGCGTGCCCGCCGGGGCGCGATCGTCGCCCAAAATTTTGGACGACGCTTTGCAGAATCGTTACAGCCGGGCCGCCTTCGCGAGCAGCGCCAGCGCCGACGCGTGCTCGTGCGGCTCCAGCGGAGCGAGCAGTGCCTCCTGGACCTCGCGGACCCCGGCGGTGGAGCGGTGCAGCAGCTCCTGGCCGGTCGGGGAGAGCGAGAGCAGGTTGCGGCGCCCGTCCGAGGGGTCGCGGCGGCGCAGCACCAGGCCGCGTCGCACCAGCCGGCTGACCATTTCGGCCATCGTCGCCTTGTCCAGCGAGGCGAGCTCACCCACCGTGCGCTGGTCGGCGCCCGGTTCGGTCTCCAGCGCGTCCAGCACCGCGTACTGAGGAGCGGTCAGCTCGGTGCCGACCTTCTCCGACCAGAGCTTGGTGTGCACCTGCTGGGCGACCCGGATCAGGTAGCCGATGGCCCGCTGGGCGTCCAGCGTGGGCCGGGCGTCGGCCATCACGGCGACGGCGGCCGGCTCCAGCCGGGCGATCCGTGCCATGGTCCGGACGAGTTCGAGCTGCTCGTCGGGGCTGAGCGGCTCGAACAGGGTCCGCTGGACGCGGACCACGCCCCCGGTCGCCTCGCGCACCGCCTGGGCGCCGCTCTGCGAGAGCGCCAGGAGCTTGCGACGGCCGTCCGCCGGGTCCCGGCGCCGGAGCACCAGTCCCCGCCTGACCAGCCGGGCGACCATCTCGGCCATCGTGGCCTTGTCGAGCGAGGCCCGTTCACCGACCGTACGCTGGTCGGCTCCGGGCTCGAGTGCCAGTACCAGCAGCACCGCGAACTGCGGAGCCGTCAGCTCGGTACCGACGTATTCGGACCACAAGCGGGTGTGTACCTGCTGGGCCACGCGGATGAGGTGACCGGGCGACTGCTGCAGTCGGCCGGGCACACGGGTTGTCGGGATCTCCCCCAGCACCATGAAATCCGTCCCGGTGTCACGCTCGGGGGTGTGTGGGACACCCGAGCGGGGCAGTAACGGCGAGTGAGCATCCCGCTGTGAGAAAGGACGCGCCGGCCGTGCAGCCGGTGGCTGCTGGCGCACACTATACAAACGGTCGGCCTGGACCGGCAGGTAGGGGCGCAGAGTAGTCGCAGGTTCGGCAAAGTTGGCATATTTCCCCCGTATGTCGGGACGGCGACCGACCTGGTTCACCCGCTCGGCCGCCGTGCGCCCTCACCCTCTGTCACCTGCGGCGCTGCCTCTGGTCGGAATTTCTACTCGCCGGTAGGGTTGCCGCGCTGCGCGCTGCGCACCTCATTCAAATCTCATCCGCGGGTCACCGGCCCCGGCCGGTTCCGTCGTCCGATTCCGAGAGAGACGAGTACGAAGATGACCGAGCAGAGCACGTCCGTGACCGCCGACGCTCCGGTGCGGGTGGCCGTGGTGACGGGCGCGGCCCGCGGCATCGGCGCCGCCACCGCGCTGCGGCTGGCCGCCGACGGTTACGCGGTCGCGGTGGTCGACCTGGAGGAGTCGAACGCCAAGGGCACCGCCGAGGCGATCGTCGCCGCGGGCGGCCGGGCGCTGGCCGTCGGCGCCGACGTCTCGAATGCCGAGCAGGTGCAGGCCGCGGTCGACCGGATCGCCGCCGAGCTCGGCGCCCCCGTGGTGCTGGTGAACAACGCGGGCGTGCTCCGCGACAACCTGCTGTTCAAGATGTCCGAGTCCGACTGGGACACCGTGATGAACGTCCACCTCAAGGGCGCCTTCCTGATGACCCGCGCGGTCCAGAAGCACATGGTCGACGCCGGCTTCGGACGCGTCGTCAACCTGTCCTCCTCCTCCGCCCAGGGCAACCGCGGCCAGGCCAACTACTCGGCCGCCAAGGCCGGCCTGCAGGGCTTCACCAAGACCCTGGCCATCGAGCTCGGCAAGTTCGGCATCACCGCCAACGCGGTCGCCCCCGGCTTCATCGCCACCGACATGACCGCCGCCACCGCGGCCCGGGTCGGCATGGAGTTCGACGCCTTCAAGCAGGCCGCCGCCTCGGCGATCCCGGTCCAGCGGGTCGGCGTGCCGGACGACATCGCGCACACCATCTCCTTCCTCGCCTCCGAGGGCGCCGGCTTCGTCTCCGGCCAGGTCATCTACGTGGCGGGCGGCCCGCTCGACTAGGACTTGTCCGGTCGATCATGTGCGGAGCCAGATGACCAGGGCTGCTGCGGTGACGGTTCCGAGGTAGACGTATCCGCGTTTGTCGTAGCG
>NZ_JBSGDD010000061.1:0-47659 GCF_053602195.1 Kitasatospora sp. NPDC004531
GTGCTCCGCCCGGGCGGGTCGCTGGCGCTCTGGTGGAACGTCAAGGACTACGCGACGCCCTGGCATGGTAGTCATCCGAGGCCGACCAGCAGGGAGCCCTGATGACGGACGAGTCCCCCGACGAGCCCGAGCTCGCCGCGCTGCGCGCCCGGGTCGCCTCGCTGGAGTCCCGAGAACCCCGCCGGCACCGCGTCCGGTCGTTCTTCGCCGTGCTGCTGATCGTGCTGGCCGCCGTGCTCACCCCGTTGGCGGTGGTCGCCTCGTGGAGCCGGTCGCAGGTCACCGACACCGACCGGTTCGTGGCGACGATGGCCCCGCTGGCGTCCGACCCGGCCGTGCAGGCGGCGGTCGCCGACCGGGCGACGGCCGCGGTGATGCAGCAGCTGCCGGTCTCCGACCTGCTGAACGAGGTGGCGCCAGGCGACCAGCCCGCGCTGAACGCCCTGCTGGGCAAGGTCGGTTCGGCGCTGACCGACGGGCTGACCGGGTTCGTCCACGGCCAGGTGCTGGACGTCGTGCGGTCGGACGCGTTCGCGGGCATCTGGGAGACCGTCCTGCGCGACGCGCACGCCGCGTTCACCAACGTGCTGACCGGGCAGGGCGGCGGCTCGGTCCAGGTGAAGGGCGACACCGTCACCCTCGACCTGGCGCCGGTGATCGCCCAGGTGAAGGACCGGCTGGTGGCGAGGGGCCTGGGCCCGGCGGAGAAGATCCCCGAGGTGCACACCGACTTCACCCTGGTGCAGTCGGACGCGGTGCGGAAGGCGCAGACCGGGCTGCGGCTGCTCGACCTGGCCGGGTTCTGGGTGCCGGTGCTGGCCGTGCTGTGCGCGGTCGGCGGCGTCCTGCTGGCGGTGCGCCGCCGCCGGGCCGTCGTCACCGCGGCGCTGGCGATGGCCGCCGGGGCGGTGCTGCTGGGCATCGGGCTGAGCGTGTTCCGGGCGCTCTACCTGGACAAGCTGCCCGCCGAGGTGGACCAGGCCGCCGCGGGCGCGATCTACGACACCCTGGTGCGCTACCTGCGGGCGGCGGTCCGGATGCTGCTGGCGCTGGGGATCGTGATCGCGCTGGCGGCCTGGCTGACCGGTCCGGGCCGACGGGCCGGCTGGGTACGGCAGTTGTGGCAGGCGGGCCTGGGCGCGGTCCGGCGGGCCGCCGAGGGGATCGGGCTGCGGCTGGGCCCGGTCGGCCGGTTCGTGCACCGGTGGAAGGCCTGGCTGGGCTGGGGCGCGGTGGCGGTGGCCGCCGTCGTGCTGCTCACCTGGGGCTATCCGACGGTGGCGGTGGTGCTCTGGATCGCGCTGGCGCTGCTGGCCGCGCTCGCGGTGCTGGAGTTCCTCGACGCCCGGCCCGAGGAGCCCGCCGGCCGGAGGGCGACGCCCGCGTGAAGGAGCTGGCGCGGATCTACCTCGCCCTGCTGGGCGGCCCGGTGCTGCTGCTGACGGCCTACTTCGCGGTGCCGCTGGACTGGTTCGGCCCGCGCCACCCGGTGCTCAGCTGGGTGGCGTTCGGCGTCCTGCTCACCCTGGTCGGCGCGGGCCTGCTGGGCGAGGCCCGGCGGCAGGTGCTGGGCCTCCCGGGGCGGCCCGTCCCGGTGATCCTGCTGCTGCTGTGCGCGGCGCTGGTGGTGTTCGCCGGCGCGTACCTGGCGATGTCCAAGCAGCCCGGCGAGCTGGAGGGACTGAACACCAAGGTGGACGCGCTGTACTTCACGGTGATCACCATGGCGACCGTCGGCTACGGCGACATCCACCCGTCCGGACAGCTGGCCCGGATCGTGGTGATGCTCCAACTGCTGTACACCGTGGTGTTCCTGACCACCGGCGTGACGGCGCTCAGCCGCCAGGTGAAGACCCGCGCGATCAGGCGGGCCCGCGGCGGCGACGGCTAGTCCTCCTTCTGCGCCTGCTGGTGCACGGCGGTGACCAGCCCGGCGAGGCGGGTCTGCCAGCTGTTGGCGGCGGCGGCGTCGACGGCGTGGTGCTTCTGGAGGTCGCGGAGCAGCTTCTGGGCGTTCTTGAGGGCGCTCTCGGCGTCGTCGGCCTGGTGGTCGTTGACGTCCTGGGTGGCCTGGTCGAGGAGCGTGGTGAGGTCGTCCTGGCGGTCGCGGTCGCGGGTGAAGGAGGCCTGGGCGATGTCGGCGCGCAGTTGGGCGATCTGGGCGACCACGGTGGGCTTGGCGCTGGTGGTCGGTCTGGCCGAGGTGCTGGGGCGGGCCGAGGCACTGGCGGACGGGGACGCGGATCCGCTGCTGCTCGGGCCGGCCGAGGTGCCGGCTGCGGCGACCGGCTGGGCCGGCGGGGCGGGGTCGCCGCCGCTGAACGAGAACGCGGCGATGCCGGCCACGCAGGCGAACACGGCGGCGCCGACGCCCGCGTACACCAGCGGGTTGCGGCCGCGCCGGGGCTCGGGCTCCTCCTCCCGGCGGCGGGCGGGCATCGGCATCGGCGGCAGCACCGAGGTACGGTGCTGCTCGGTCCACGGCCGGTGCGACGGGGGCGGGGGCGGCGTCGCGGGGACAGGCGGCAGCACCTGGGTGGCGGCGCCGAGCAGTGCGGCGGTGCGGTCGGCGGGGGCGGCCGGGACGGCGGCGAGCAGTTCGGCGGCGGCGGCGTTGGCGTCGACGGGGCGTTCGGCGGCGTGCTTGGCGAGCAGCCGCAGGATCGCGGCGTCCAGCGCGGGCGGGACGTCCGGGCGGAGCGCGGCGGGCGGCACCGGGTACTCGGTGACGTGCTTGAAGGCGATCGCGACGGGGGTGTCGGCGGTGAACGGCGGTGCGCCGGTGAGCATTTCGTACAGCACGCAGCCGACGGCGTACAGGTCGGCGCGGGCGTCCACCTGGCCGGCGGTGGCCTGCTCCGGGGAGAGGTAGGCGGCGGTGCCCACCACCGAGGCGGCCTGGGTGAGCTGCTGGCCGGAGGAGGAGCCGGCCCGGGCGATGCCGAAGTCCACCACCTTCACCCCGCCGTCGTGGGTGATCATGATGTTGCCGGGCTTGATGTCGCGGTGCACCAGGTCCTGGGCGTGGGCGGCGGACAGCGCGTCCAGGACGGCGGCGGCGATGCCGACGGCGCGTTCCACCGGCAGGGTGCCCAGGTCGGCGATCAGCCGGCCGAGGGTGTCGCCGTGGACGAGTTCCATCACCAGGTACGGGGAGCCCTGGTCGAGGCCGGAGTCGAAGACCGTGACGATCCTCGGATGCACCAGCAGGGCGGCCAGCCGGGCCTCGCGGGCGAAGCGTTCGGCGAACCGGGGGTCGTCGGCGAGCCCTCCGTTGAGCACCTTCACGGCGACCGGGCGGCCCAACTGGTGGTCGACGGCCCGGTAGACGGTGGCCATTCCGCCGACGCCGAGTATCTCGCCGAGTTCGTAGCGCCCGTTCAGCGCGCGTCCGATCATCGGATACTCCCCTCACCTAGGTCGGGCACCCGTGAACCATAGCGGGGCGGCCTAAGGGCGTTGCACCAGCAGCGCGGCGAGCAGGGCGGCCAGGGCGGCGGTGAGCAGGGCGCGGGGAATCCGCGCCGGGCCGTGGACGGCCCGCCGGGCGGCGCGTTCGACGCGCGGCGAGGTGCGCGGGAAGCTCATCGCCGACTCGCCTTGCGGTGGGTCGGGTCGGTCACCGGGGACTCCATGGGTTTCGGGCGGGCGCCGGGGTGGGCTCCGGACGGACGGTGGACCCGGGGGAGTTCAGCCGTCCGTCCGGAGCGGTTCCGGACGGCCGCGGACCCGGGGGAGTCCTGGTGGCCGACCGGAGCGGTTTCCGGACGGGCGTGGCCCGGGGGAGCCGGTCGCCCGTCCGGAAGTCGGTCCGGGCCGGCCGGCGGGTACAGGGGAACCCGCCGGCCGTCCGGAGTCGGGGCCGGTCGGACGGTGGACCCGGGGGGAGTGTCCACCGCCCGACCGGAGTCGGTGTCAGTCCTGGTCGTCGCCCCCGCCCCTGGGCTGCTGGCTGCGGCCCGGCCGTCCCGACGGGGCGGATGCGGACGGCGACGGCGACGGAGTGGCCGACGGGCGGCCGTGGCCGTTGCCGCGCTGGTCACGGTCGTCCCGGTCGTCCCGGTCGTCGCCGCGGGCGGTGAGCTGCGCGCAGTACCCGGTGACCCTCTCGGGTCCGCCGGCCGCGCTCAGCAGGTCGGCCAGCGCCGGATCGACGGCGGCCTCCTTCGGCTTGGCGCCGCCCGACACCTGGGCCGAGAAGCCCCGGCACAGGGCGGACAGGTCGGGGGCCTGCCCGGGGTCGTCGGAGGCCGGGCCGACCGGCCGACCGGACGCGCCGCCCGGCCGGGTGGCGGCGCCGGACGGCTTCGCGGTGCGGCCGGGGGCGGCGGACGCGGGCGCGGCGTCCGGCGTGCTCGCAGCGGAGGCGGGCGCGGGCGCGGCGGCGGCCGGCGGGGTCGGGGCGGGGCCGCCCAGCACCTCGGGCAGTCGGCCCGTCCCGGCGGCGACGGCGACGCCGCCGACGGCGGTCACGCCCAGCGCGACGGCCACGGCCTTCGCGCTGAGGGCCCGCGCGAGCGCGGTGTCCGCCATCTTTCGTCTCCGGTGCTGCCTGGGGGCCGGCTGGCGACGAGCCTGCCGGAACGCGGCCACGGCTCCCTCCTCGCCGGGCAGCGGGCCGTCGCCGGCCGTCCCGGTCGCCGCGGCGGCGGCGAGCAGGTCGGCGAGCTCGGGCCGCCCCGGCCCGGACTGCGGTCCGGCGGAGGGGTCCTGACCGGCCGTCGGGTCGACCGTCGCACCGCCGAGCAGTCGCTCGGCGGTGGCGCGGTCGATCCGGCGGGATCGGTTGGTGCTCATCTCATATCCCTCAGCGTCGGCACCTGCGCCGGTGTCACACCCTGCGCGGAGATTTCTTTCCCGGCGGCCTGACGGGGCACCCCGGCGGCCACTCCCCCGGTCCGGTCAAGGGCCTTGGCGAGCCGCCGCAGCCCCCGGTGCGCGGCCATCCGGACGCTGCCGGCCCGTTTGCCGAGCACCTTCGCGGCGCTCTCCGCGTCCAGCCCGAGCACCACCCGCAGCAGCACCGCCTCGGCCTGGTCGGGCGGCAGCGAGGCGATCAGCGCGAGCGCGTCCGAGGTGGCGACGGTGGCCATCGCCTGGCCTTCGGTGTCCTCGACGGCGACCAGCTCGGCCAGGTACTCCACCGGCAGGTCGGCGACCGGCCGGCGGCGCGCCCGGCGCAGGTGGTCCATGGCCCGGTTGCGGGCGATGGTCGCGGCCCAGCCCCGGAAGCCGTCCGCGTCGCCCCGGAATCCGGGCAGGTCGCGGGCGATCTGCAGCCAGGCCTCGGACGCGATGTCCTCGGCGTCCTCGGCCCTGCCCCCGACCAGGACCCGCAGGTAGCGCAGCAGGCCGGGCTGGACGGCCCGGAACAGGACGCGGAACGCCTCCTCGTCGCCGTCCTGCGCGGCCCGCACGGCCGCGGCGAGATCGGCCCGCCGACCCGGCGGACGGCCCGGCACCTCCGGACGGCCGCGCAGGTCGCCGCCGTCCGCCCCGTGGTGTTCAGCACTGTGCACCCGCCACATCATGCGCCATCCGGGTGCCCCGGCCCACCTGCGGGGCGGGGCACCGGCCGTGACGGAGCGGTGGCGGCCCGGTGTGGGGGCGCGTGGCGCCGGGTGTGCGCTCGGTGCACGCCGACGGCTCGCGGGCCCCGGGACCAAGGACCTGCGCCGGGCAGACCTTCGTCCCGCCGGCCGCTGTCGTTCGCCCGAGGATTCACCCCTCCCCCTCGCCATACCGTGCAAAGAGGGACATTTCGTCCCTGATCCGGAGCGCGGCGACCGCCCGCCCGCCGCCGCCCCGCAGCACGCGCCGCAAGACCGACCGGGAGACGCCATGAGCACCGCCCAGGAGCTGTACACGACGGGAATCCGCGAGCACTTCGCGCCCGCCCTGCGCGCCCTCGGCCTCCAGGGCTGGCGGCACTCCTTCTCGCTGCCGGACCGCGACCGGTGGGCGGTGCTCGGCGTGCAGGTGGTCCACTCGGACGGGCGGGTGCGCTACACCGTCAACCTGTCCGTCACCGACAAGGCCGCCTGGGACCGGCGGAGCATCCGCCCGGACGCCAACACCCCCACCGGGCTGGAACGTTGGCGCGCCCCGATCGGCGAGGTGATGCCGGTCGGCGGCGAGGTCTGGTGGGAGGTCGCGCCCGGCCCGCGCTGGCTGGTCGCCGTCGAGGACTCGGTGGCCGCCGTCCGCGGCTACGCGCTGCCCGAACTGCGCCGCCGGCTGCGCCCCGACGACCGCGGGCCCTACCTGCTCCCGGCCGCCCTCGACGGCGTCAACAACGCCCTGGCGATCGCCGGTGTCGCCCGCATCCAGCGCGCCGAACTCACCGACGGCACACTGGAGTTGCACGGCGCGTGGCACCGCCACGACCCGGCCGCCCGGCAGGTCCTGGCCGGCGCCGCCCGGGGCTTCCTGTCCGCCCGCGACCACCGGTTCCGCCTGGTCCGGGCGCTCGACACGCTCGGCCGCCCGCTCTGGGAGTTCCCCGCCGGGAACCACGGCGGAGCCGACTGAGTCCAAGTCAGTACCGGTGCCCCACGCGCCGGTACGACACACCGGGGGGAACACATGACGGGGACGGCCACCACATCCATCGCGGCCCGGCACGAGCAGCGCCGGCTCGACTGGGACGGCTGCCTGAACGTCCGCGACCTCGGCGGCCTGCCCACCCGTGACGGCCGGACCACCCGCAGCGGCGCGATCGTCCGCGCCGACAACCTCGACCGGCTCACCGCCGAGGGCCAGAACAGCATGCTCGCCCACGGCGTCCGCACCGTGATCGACCTCCGCGACGAGGTCGAGTACCGGCCGCTGCTGCCCACCCCCGACACCGTCGACCTGGTCCGCGTCCCGCTCGACGCGCTGGCCGGCCCCGACTGGTGGGCCCGCTTCGGCGGCCTCGACGGCACCCCGCTGTCCTTCCGGCCCTACCTCGACCACTGCCGCGAGGCCGTCGCCCGGCTGGTCGCCGCCGTCGCCCGCGCCCGCGACGGCGCCGTCGTGGTGCACTGCGGCGCCGGCCGCGACCGCACCGGCCTGGCCGCCCTCGTCCTGCTCGCCCTCGCCGACGTCGAGCCCGCCGCGATCGCCGAGGACTACCTGCTGTCCGCCGCGAACCTGCGGCCGCTGTGGACCCTCCTCGACCGCCCCGACGAGGAAGCCGGCATCGCCCGCGTGCTCGCCGACGCCGGCACCACCGCCGACCAGGCCCTGCACCAGGTCCTCGCCGAGTTCGACGCCGTCGACCGGCTGCCCGCGGCCGACGTCGCCGCCGTCCGGGCCCGGCTCCTGACGGACCGTCAATTCGCTTAATTCGCTGGCCGCCCCGGAGCGGCGCGAACAATACTGCGCCGCATGGTCGACTTCTCCCTCTTCGACACCCGCGGCTACCCGACCGTCGACGTCCGCACCGGCTACGCCGGCTGGGTCGACAGCTACGAGAGCACCGTCCAGGACGCGATGGACGTCGACGTCCTGGCCCGGCTCGCCGTCCCCGCCTGGTCCGAGGCCGGCCTCGCCGTCGACCTCGGCTGCGGCACCGGCCGCACCGGCGCCTGGCTGCGCAGCCGGGGCGTCGGCGCGATCGACGGCGTCGACCTCACCCCCGAGATGCTGCACCGCGCCCGCGAACGCGGCGCCCACCGCACCCTCACCGAGGCCGACCTCGCCGCCACCGGGCTGCCCACCGCCGGGTACGACCTGGCGGCCTGCTCGCTGGTCGACGAGCACCTCCCCGACCTCGCGCCGCTCTACCGCGAGGCCCACCGACTGGTCCGCCCCGGCGGCCTGTTCGTGCTGGTCGGCCTGCACCCCGCCTTCATCATGGCCGCCGGCATGCCCACCCACTACGACGGCCCCGACGGGCCGGTCGCCATCACCACCCACGTCCACCTGGTCAGCGACCACCTCACCGCCGCCCTCGCCGCGGGCTGGCACCTCGCCGAGATGCGCGAACAGCTCATCGGCGACGAGTGGATCGCCCTCAAACCCAAGTGGTCCGCCCACCGCGGGCGCCCGGTCTCGGCCGCGTACGTCTGGCGACGCCCGTAGGCGGCTCAGAACCCCGAGTCGGGCGCCGTCGCCACCCGCGCCCGGCCGTCCTCCCGTGCCGCGAGCCCCGCCTCCAGGCGCAGGGCCCGGGCCGGCCCCAGCAGCGCCAGCGCCTCCGGGACGGTCGCCCAGCGGTACGCATCCAGCTCGCCCTCCGGGAGGGCTATCGGAGTGTCCGCCGCAAAGACGCCCAGGTCGAACAGGAAGTGGCAGGCGGGATGCCCGAGTTCACCGCTCGGATGCGTCCACGCGACCACCAGCAGCGCGCCCGCGTCCCGGCGCAGCCCCGTCTCCTCGAAGAGCTCCCGCGTCGCGCACTGTTCCGCGTTCTCGCCGAGGTCGACCGTCCCACCGACGAACTGCCAGGAGTCCCGGTAGCCGGCCTTGACGATCAGGACCCGGCCGTCGGGGTCGGTGATCAGGCAGCCCGCGGCGGCGTACACGCGGTGCAGGGAGGCGAGCCAGTCCTCGCGGGAGGCGAACACGGGGGCGGTGGTCACGGGTGCTCCTTCGGCGGGGGCGGGAGTTGCGGCGCCAACTCTCTCACCCCCGCCGGGGATTCAGTGTTCCGAGTGCCGTTCGGCGCCGCGGTGCCGGTGGCCGGGCAGTTCGGTGTGGGCGGCGGCCCCGTCGGCCGGCCCGGCCGGCGCCGGTGCGTGCCGGCCGCCGTGGCTGAATTCGATGTCGCCGGGATAGCCGCCGATGTCGGCCGCTCTCACGGTGTCGGTGTGCAGCTGCGGGGCGAGGGGTGTCGGGTCGGTCTCCATGGCGCGGTCCTTGAGCACCAGTTCGCTGCCCTCGCGGAGCCTGATCATCCTGTCGGTCGATCGCTCGGTCATCGCCGATCTCCCTTCCGCGGTCGGAAGAGGCCCTTTTCGACCTCCGAAGACCGTCATCAACCCGATATACCCATTATCGGCCCGTATCTCCCGTCACGCCCCGAACTCCCTTTTCCGAAAGGCCAGCTCAGGCACCCCGCGATGTGGGACCATGCTGCGTGGCCACGGTGATACAAGCCGACGAATCCCAGGAACAGCGCCCCGCACACCCCGCATTGCACGGCGGGCACACGGACCGGGTCCGGCACCCGGCCGCCCTGATCCGCCTGCTCTCCGGGCTGTGCTGGATCACCCTGGTGCTGCTGATGGCGGGCTACGCCCGCTCCTCCGCGCTCGGCCTGGACACCGACGTCGCGCGGGCCGCCGTTCTGCTGCCCTGGCCGCCGGTGAAACTCGCGGCGGCGCTGTGCGGCGGCGCGCTGCTGCTGGTGCCGCTCGGCTACGCGGTCGACCGGATGCTGCGCGGCGACGGCCGCCGGGTCTCCGACGGCGTCCTCGCCGCCGTCCTCGCGTACGGCCTCTCGCTGGCCCTGGACCTGCTGGCCGGCGACCTCACCACGCTCACCCACCCGCTCGCCGACGGCGCCGGCCGCACCGACCCGGTGTACGGGCACCTCGCGCCGGTGCTGGCCTTCATGACCGCGATCGGCACCGCCGGCATGCGCCGCTGGCGCACCGCGCTGGCCGTCACCCTGGCGCTGTCCGCCCTGTCCGGGCTGATCACCGGCTACGCCACGCCGCTGTCGCTGGTGCTGTCGCTGCTGCTCGGCTGGACCACCGCGCACGCCACCCGGTACGCCGTCGGCGAGCCGGTCGGCACGCCCACCGAGGGCCAGATCGCCGCCGCGCTGGCCGCCAGCGGGGTCCGCCCCGACGCGGTGCTGGCGACCGGCCCGAGCCGCTACCTGGTCACCCAGCGCGACGGCCGCCCCGAGCTGGACGTCCACCTGCTCGACCGGCACGTCCAGGCCAGCGGGCTGCTCGGCCACCTGTGGCTGGCGCTGCGGCTGCGCACCGCACCCCGCCCGCTGGGCCTGCGCCCGCTGCGCGCCGGCCTGGAGCACCAGACCCTGCTCGGCCACGCCGCGTCCGCCGCGGGCGCGCGCACCCGCACCCCGGTCGCCGCCGTCGAGCTGAGCCCGGACGCCGCGCTGGTCGCCTACCACCGGATCGACGCCCGCCCGTTCGCCGACCTCTTCGCCGCCGCCGAACCGGGCGCCGACGACCGGCCGGACCCGGACAGCACCCCGAGCGACGCGGAACTGCGCGACGCCTGGCAGCAGTTGGCGCTGCTGCAGCGCCGCCGCATCGCGCACCGCACCGTCTCCCCGCAGAACGTGCTGCTGGACGCCGAGGGGCGGGTCCACCTGGTCGGGCTGGCGCGCGGCGAGATCGCGGCCGGCGACCTGCTGCTGCGCCTGGACGTGGCCGGGATGCTCGCCGTCCTCGCCCTGTACGCCGGGCCGGAGCGGGCGGTGCGGGCCGCGATCGAGGTGCTCGGCCAGGGGCCGGTCTGCGCCGCGCTGCCGCTGCTGCAGCCGATCGCGCTGGCCCCCGACACCCGGGCCGCGCTGGCCCGGCACAAGGAGCTCGCGGGCGAGCTGCGCGCCGAGGTGCAGCGGCAGATGCCGCAGGCCACCGCCGAACCCGTCCGGCTGGAGCGGTTGCGCCCGCGTACCGTGCTGACCGTCGTCGCGGGCGTCGCGGCCGGGTACGGGCTGCTGCAGTTCCTGTTCGACATGGACCGCAACCCGGTCTCGCTGGTCGCCGACGCCGACCCGCTGTGGCTGACCGCCGCGGCGCTGTTCGCCGCCGTCAGCTACCCGATCGCGACCTTCGCGTTCAGCGGGTTCGTCCCGGAGAAGCTGTCGTTCCGCGCCACGCTGGCCGCGCAGAGCGCCGGCTCGTTCGTCAAGCTGGTCTCGCCGGGCGGCATCGGCGGCATCGCGCTGAACACCCGCTACCTGCAGTGCGCGGGCATCCCCACCGCGCAGGCGCTGGCCAGCATCGGCGCGACGCAGCTGTTCGGCCTGGTGCTGCACATGCTGCAACTCGCCGTGTTCAGCGCGCTGATCGGCGTCAACCTCGGTTCCGGCCCGGGGGCCGGGGACGGCGACTCCGGGTTCCCCACCGAGCTGGTGCTGGTGCTGGCGACGGCGGCGGGGGCGGTCGTGACGGTGTCGGTGGTCGCGGTGCCGGCGCTGCGGCGGCGCGCCCAGGCCCTGCTGCGGCCGCTGCGCGCCGAGGTGCTGCCCCGGCTGCTCGACCTGGCCCAGCAGCCCGGCAAGCTCGCCGTGGGCGTGGCCGGCCAGCTGCTGGTGTCGATGTGCTTCGTGGTGAGCCTGTACTGCTGCACCCGGGCGGTCGGCCAGCACCCGGGGTTCAACGCCGTCGCGGTCAGCTTCCTGGCCGGCAACGCGGTCGGCAACGTGGCGCCCACCCCGGGCGCGGTCGGCGCGGTCGAGGGGCTGCTCGCGGGGGCGCTGGTGTGGACCTCGGGCATGGACGAGGGCACCGCGTTCGCCGCGGTGCTGCTGTTCCGGCTGCTCACCTTCGTCCTGCCGGTCCTGCCGGGCTGGGCGGCGTTCGTCTGGCTGCAGCGCCGCCGCGCGATCTGACCGCCCCGGTCAGTCGTCCCGGTGGTCCTCGTCGCCCATCGCGACCTCCCGGACCTGCTCCACCGCGTCGCCCTCGTCGGCCGGCTCGGCGCCCAGCTCGCGCCGGCGCCGCAACACCTCCAGGTCGTCCACCTCCGGCTCCACCACCGGCCGCTCCTCCTCGATGCCCTCCAGCACGGTCGGGGTCGGCTCGTCCTCGTCCTCGGGATACTCAGGGTTCTCCGCATTCAGGCGCATACCGCCAGTATCCGGCGCAATCGCCCGGAACGGACACCTGTGGGGCGGCGGTTCCCGCATCCGGGCCCGTACGATGGCGGGCCGGGCCGGCCCGGTGGAGGGTGGTCGGCATGTTGGTGGCGGAGGTGGCCGGGGCTTCGGCGCGGCTGGCGGGGACGGCGGCGCGGTCGGAGAAGGTCCGGGTCCTCGCGGAGCTGTTCGGGCGGGTCTCGGCCGAGGAGGCGCCGCTGGTGGTGGCGTACCTGGCGGGGCGGCTGCCGCAGCGCAAGGTCGGGGTGGGCCCGCAGGCCCTGCGCGAGCGGCCCGCACCGGCGGCCGCGGCGACGCTCGGGGTGCTGGAGCTGGACCGCCGGCTGTCCGCGCTGGCGGCCCTCGCCGGGCCCGGCTCGCAGGGCGAACGGCGGCGGCAGGTGGATGAGTTGATGGCGCTGGCCACCGCGCAGGAGCAGCGCTTCCTGCTCGGCCTGCTCTCCGGCGAACTGCGCCAGGGCGCCCTGGACGCGGTGGCGGTCGAGGGCCTGGCGGCGGCCGTCGGAGCCCCGGCCGAGGCGGTCCGGCGGGCCCTCATGCTGTCCGGCGAACTCGGCCCGCTCGCCGGACAGTTGGTCGCCCAGGGCCCCGCCGCGCTGGACGCCTTCCGGCTGACCGTCGGCCGCCCGGTGCAGCCGATGCTGGCGCAGAGCGCGAAGGACGTCGACGAGGCCCTCGACCGGCTCGGCCCGTGCGCGGTCGAGGAGAAGCTGGACGGGGTCCGCATCCAGGCGCACCGCAACGGCGACCAGGTGCGCCTCTACACCCGCACGCTCGCCGAGATCACCGCCCGACTGCCCGAAGTGGTCGCACTCGTCCGGGAGTTGCCGCAGGAACAGCTGGTGCTGGACGGCGAGCTGCTGGCACTGGACGAGGAGGGGCTGCCGCGGCCGTTCCAGCAGACCTCGGGACGGGTCGGCTCCCGGCACGAGGACGGCGAACTCCCGCTGTCCGCCGTCTTCTTCGACCTGCTGCTGGCCGGCGACCGGGACCTGCTGGACGCCCCCGCCACCGAGCGCCACGCCGCACTGGCCGCCCTGGTCCCGGCGTCCGCGCGGGTCCGGCAGCTGCGGGTGGACGACCCGTCCGATCCCGAACAGCGGCGGCTGGCCCGCGAGTTCACCCGCGCGGCGACCGCCGAGCACCGGCACGAGGGGGTGGTGGTGAAGTCGCTGGACGCGCCGTACAGCGCGGGCCGGCGCGGCTCGTCCTGGCTGAAGGTGAAACCCGTCCACACCCTGGACCTGGTGGTGCTGGCCGCCGAGTGGGGGCACGGCCGGCGCACCGGCCGGCTGTCCAACCTGCACCTGGGGGCCCGGCGGGCGGACGGCTCGTTCGCGATGCTCGGCAAGACGTTCAAGGGGCTGACCGACAGCCTGCTGGAGTGGCAGACGGAGCGGCTGCGCGAACTGGCGGTCCGCGAGGAGCCGTGGGGCGTACTGGTGCGGCCGGAGCTGGTGGTGGAGATCGCCTTCGACGGGGTGCAGCGCTCCAGCCGCTACCCGGACGGCGTGACGCTCCGGTTCGCCCGGGTGCTGCGCTACCGGGAGGACAAGCGCGCCGCCGAGGCGGACACCGTGGACTCGGTGGCGGCGCTGCTTCCGCCCTGACGGCTCAACTCCGCGCGGCAGCCCGGCGGTTGGCGGCGGGGACGACCAGCGGGGTGCCGGTCTCCGGGTCGGGGATCACCCGGCACGGCAGACGGAACACCTCCTCGACCAGTTCCGCGGTGACCACGTCCTGCGGAGCCCCGGCGGCGACCAGCCGGCCGTCGCGCAGCGCGATCAGGTGGGTGGCGTAGCGGGCGGCCTGGTTGAGGTCGTGCAGCACCGCCACCAGGGTGCGGCCCTGCTCCTGGTGCAGGCGGGCGCACAGGTCGAGGACCTCGATCTGGTGCGCGATGTCCAGGTAGGTGGTGGGCTCGTCGAGCAGCAGCAGCGGGGTCTGCTGGGCCAGCGCCATGGCGATCCACACCCGCTGCCGCTGGCCGCCGGACAGCTCGTCCACCGGCCGGTCCGCGAGGTCGTCGACCCCGGTGTCGGCCATCGCCTCGGCCACCACCCGCTCGTCCTCCGCCGACCACTGCCGCAGCACCCCCTGGTGCGGGTACCGCCCCCGCGAGACCAGCTCGGCCACGGTGATGCCGTCCGGCGCGATCGACGACTGCGGCAACAACCCGAGCGTCCGCGCCACCTGCTTCGCCGGCAGCGTCGCGATCGACCGCCCGTCCAGCAGCACCTGCCCCGCCGCCGGCTTCAACGTCCGCGACAACGCCCGCAACAACGTCGACTTCCCACAGGCGTTCGGCCCCACCACCACCGTGAACGACCGGTCGGGCACATCGACGCTCAGCCCCTCCGCGATCACCCGCTTCTCGTACGCGAGGGTCAACTCCCGACCGACCAGACGGGACTCGGACTGGGCCATGGGAACACTCCGTTCAAGAAAAGCGGATGGGCGCGAAAACCAAGGTGAGCACCACCAGGGGCGCGGGGAACTGCGCGAAGGGGAACAAATCCGACGGCAAGATCGCGACGCGGGACAGTGACCTGCACGTGAGAGCGACCTCGCGGACACGGCCGGCGCTTGTCGCGCAGTCCTCCCCCCGGCGGGCCTGCGTCCTCACAACCGCCCCTCCCGCCGCCGCCCCGCCAGCAACCAGAGCAGGTACCCACCCCCCAGAACACCCGTGACCACCCCGACCGGCAACTGGCGTTCGCCGAACAGGTGCTGCGCAGCGAAGTCCGCGGTGACCAGCAGCGCCGCACCGGTACAGGCGGACGCGGCCAGGTTGGGCCCGGGCGCACCGGTGAGCCGGCGGGCGAGCTGGGGTGCCGTCAGGGCGACGAAGTTGACCGGTCCGGCGGCGGCCGCGGCGAGGGCGGCGAGCAGAACCGCCGCACCGAGCAGGCCGAGCCGCAGGCGTTCGGGTCGCACGCCGAGTCCGTTGGCGGCGTCGTCCCCGAGTTCGAGGGCGCGCAGCGCGGGCCCGCAGCCGAGCAGCACCAGCGGGAGCAGCACGGCGAGCGCGATCGCCAGCGGGCGGGCCTGTTCCCAGCCGCGGCCGTCGAGGCTGCCGGTGAGCCAGAGCACCGCGCGGGCGGCGTCCATGAGTTGGGTGCGGGTCAGCAGGTAGCCGTTGACGCCGGTGAGGATCGCGGCGGTGCCGATGCCGACCAGCACCAGCCGGGCGCCCTGCAGGCCGCCGCGCCGGGCGAGGGCGTAGATCGCGGCGCCGGTGAGCAGTCCGCCCGCGACCGCCCCGCCGGCCAGGGCCTGGGTGCTGCCGCCGGCCACCACGACCAGCAGTGCACCGGTGGACGCGCCCTGGGTGAAGCCGAGGATGTCGGGGCTGCCGAGCGGGTTGCGCACCAGGGTCTGGAACAGCGCGCCGGCCAGCGCCAGCGCGGCGCCGACCAGCAGCGCGGTGGCCACTCTCGGCAGGCGCAGCTGGTTGACGATGAAGTCCTCGGCGGGGGTGCCGTCGCCGAGCAGGGTGCGCACCACGTCGCCGGGGGCGAGCGGGTAGTCGCCGTGCCCGAGCGCGAGCACCCCGACCAGCAGCGCGACCGCCAGTACCCCGGCGCAGACGGCCAGTGCGCGGGGCCGGTAGCGCACCGAGTACCGGGCGATCCGCAGCGTCCTGGGCTGCCTCCCCCGCCGCCCCTCCGCGCGCCCTCCGACCGTCACAACCTCCGAACCCGCACCCGAACCCGCGCCCGCCCGGTCGCCCGTCGTCGTCCTCATGCCCGGGCCTTTCCCCGTCGTGCGAAGTACAGGAAGAACGGTCCGCCGAGGACGGCCGTGACGATGCCGACCTGGAGTTCGCCGGGCCGTCCCAGCACCCGGCCGAGCACGTCGGCGCCGAGCAGCAGCACGGGCGCGAGCAGCGCGCAGTACGGGAGCAGTCGGCGCAGGTCGGGGCCGGTGAGGGCGCGGACCAGGTGCGGGATCATCAGGCCGACGAAGACGATCGGCCCGCACGCGGCGGTGGCCGCGCCGCACAGCAGGGTGACGGCGAGGATCGCGGCGGCCCGGATCGCGGCGGGCCGGGCGCCGAGCGCGCGGGCCGCGTCGTCGCCGAGCGCGAGCGCGTTCAGCGGGCGGGCCAGCGCGAGGGCGAGCACCGCGCCGACGGCGACGAACGGCAGCACTCCGAGCACGGTGGACGGTTGCGCGCCGGCGAGCGAGCCGACCGTCCAGAACCGCATCTTGTCGAGCGAGGCGGTGTCCAGCAGCATGACGGCGCTGACGTACGAGTACAGGGTGGCGTTGAGCGCGGCGCCGGCCAGGGCGAGCCGGGCGGGGGTGGCGCCGCGTCCGCCGCCGACGGCGTAGACCAGCGCCGAGACGGCGGCCGCGCCGGCCAGCGCCCACCAGATGTAGCCGGTGAAGGAGCTGACGCCGAGGAAGGCGATGGCGGTGGCGACGGCGGCGGAGGCGCCGGCGTTGATGCCGAGCAGGCCGGGGTCGGCGAGCGGATTGCGGGTGAGGGCCTGCATGACGCCGCCGGCCAGGCCGAGCGCGGTGCCGGCGAGCAGGCCGAGCAGGGTCCGCGGCAGGCGCATCTCGTGGACGACGGTCCAGCCGGGGGCGGTCGGGTCGGTCAGTCCGTGCCAGACCTCGATGGGGCTCAACTGCCGTGCGCCGAGGCCGAGGCTGAGCACCAGGACGGCGAGCAGCACGAGCAGCCCGACGGCCGGGCCGAGGGCGGGCGGGAGGCCGCGCCGGGCGGTGGCGGCGCCGGGGGTCGCGGGGGAGCGGGTGGTGCTCAAGGGTGCTCCGGATCGGTCGGGGACTGCCGGCGGGGGCCGCTGGAGCGCCCCGCACGCCGAAACTTAGGTTAGGTTAACCTACCTAGCGCCTGCCCTGGTTGGCCGGCTCCCCACGCCCCCTGCTCCACCGAACCGAGGTACCGCCATGCCGTTCTCCTTCCGCCCGACCCGTCGCGGCCTGCTCGCCGCCGGCGGCGCCACCGCCCTGGGCGCGCTGCTCGCCGCCTGCGGATCCTCCGGCGGCAAGGACTCCGGCAAGGGCTCCGGCGGCGCGAACTCCGTTACCGCCAACGGCCCGTGGAGCTACACCGACGACCGCGGCAGGACCGTCACCGCCAAGTCCACCCCCACCCGGGTGGTCGCCTTCACCGGCGCGGCCGCCGCCCTCGCCGACTTCGGCCTGGACAAGCAGCTGGTCGGCGTCTTCGGCGAGACCAGGGCCGCCGACGGCAAGGCCGACCCGCAGGCGGGCAGCCTGAACATCGATCAGGTCGAGATCATCGGCAACGCCTGGGGCGAGTTCTCCATCGAGAAGTACGCGGCGCTGCGCCCCGAACTGCTGGTCACCCACATGTACGACCCGGACGCGTACTGGTACGTGCCGGACGAGTCCAAGGACAAGATCCTGCAGCTCGCCCCGGCGGTGCTCACCTCCACCGGCCGGGTGTCGATCCGTCAGCCGATCGAGCACTACGCCAAGCTCGCCGAGTCGCTCGGCGCGGACCTCACGGCGCCGAAGGCGGTGGACGCCAAGGCCCGCTTCGAGCAGGCCTCCGAGGCGCTGCGCCAGGCCGTCAAGGCGGCCGGCGGGATCAAGGTGATGGCCTGCTCGGGCAGCGCCGACCTGTTCTACGTCTCCAACCCGAAGATCTCCTGCGACCTGATCTACTTCGCCGAACTGGGCGTGGAGTTCGTGCAGCCGGAGAAGACCGACGGCGGCGACTACTACGAGGGCCTGAGCTGGGAGAACGCCGGCAAGTACGCGGCGGACCTGCTGCTGCTCGACCAGCGCTCCACCGCCCTCCAGCCCAAGGACCTGGCGGCCAAGCCCGCCTGGGGCCGGCTGCCCGCCGTGCAGGCCGAGCAGATCACCCCGTGGGACGCGGTGCCGCGGTTCTCGTACGCCGGGTTCGCCCCGCTGCTGGAGCGGCTGACCGCCGCGATCCAGAAGTCCCGCAAGCTGGGCTGAGCCGCGCCGACCGCTCCGAGAGGTGGAGGAAATGACCGTCCCGGCACAGGAGTTCGCGTTCTTCCCGGCGCAGGTGGTGCACACCCGCCGGCTCGGCCCGACCATGCTGCGGGTCACCTTCGGCGGCGCCGCGCTGGCCGGCTTCGCGAGCGGCGGGCGCGACCAGTCCTGCTCGCTGTTCCTGCCGCACCCGGGCCAGTCCGAGCCGCTGCTCCCGTACCGGGAGGGCGAGGGCTGGTTCGCCGCCTGGCGGGCGCTGCCGCCGACCGAGCGGGCGGTGATGCGCTCGTACACCGTCCGCGCCCACCGGACCGAACCGCCGCAGGTGGACGTGGACTTCGCCCTGCACGGCTCCGACCACGCCTCGTCCGGCCACGCCGCTTCCGAGCACGCCTCGTCCGGCCCGGCGGCCCGCTGGGCGGCGGGCGCCGCACCCGGCGACCGGGTGGTGCTGCTCGGCCCCGCCACGGCCGACAACCGCTCCATCGGCTTCCGGCCCCCGCCGGGCACCCGCACCGTCCTGCTGCTGGCCGACGAGACAGCGCTCCCCGCGGTCGGCGGCATCCTGGAGCAGCTGCCGGCCGGCACCCGCGCCCTGGTGTGGATCGAGGTGCCGGACGCGGGCGACATCCAGGACCTGCCCGACGCGGACGGCCTGGAGCTGACCTGGCTGATCCGCGAACCCGGCTCCCCGTCCCGCCTGTTGGCGTCCCTCCGCGAGGCCGACCTGCCCGCCGACGGCGCCTACGCGTGGATCGCCGGGGAGTCCGGCACCGTCAAGGAACTGCGCCGCCACCTGGTGCGCGAACGCGGGCTGGACCGGCGCGCGGTCGCGTTCTCCGGCTACTGGCGGCGCGGCGCGTCCGAGGACCGGCTGCGCGAGGAGGCCTACGGCGAGGACGCCTGACGACACGTGACGACACCCGCCCTTAATGCCCCATCATCGCTCCTGCAAAAGAGTTGCAATAGGGTGGCCCTCGCAACGGATCTTCCGTCCATCGAGAGGGGCTGCTCACCCATGGGTGCCTACACGCTGCCTGACCTGCCCTACGACTACTCCGCCCTGGAGCGGGCGATGTCCGCCGAAATCCTGGAGCTCCACCACTCCAAGCACCACCAGGCGTACGTCAACGGCGCCAACCTGACGCTGGAACAGCTCGCCGAAGCCCGCGACAAGGAGCAGTTCGGCTCGCTGGTCGGCCTGCAGAAGACCCTGGCCTTCAACCTGTCCGGCCACGTCCTGCACTCGCTGTTCTGGCAGAACCTCTCCCCCGAGGGCGGCGACCGCCCCGACGGCGCGCTCGCCGACGCCATCACCGAGCACTTCGGCACCTTCGAGGCGTTCAAGCAGCAGCTCACCACCGCCACCGTCGGCGTCCAGGGCTCCGGCTGGGGCATCCTCTCCTGGGAGCCGCTCGGCCGGCGCCTGATCGTCGAGCAGGTCTACGACCACCACGGCAACGTCGGCCAGGGCACCGTCCCGCTGCTCGCCTTCGACGCCTGGGAGCACGCCTACTACCTGCAGTACAAGAACGTCCGCCCCGACTACGTCACCCGCCTGTGGGACGTCGTGAACTGGCAGGACGTCACCACCCGCTTCACCGCCGCCACTTCCGCCTGACGGCAGCCGGCCGCCGGGACCCCGCACACCACGGGGCCCCGGCCCCGCGGCCGACCGGCCCCGCTACCGTGGGGCCCATGGACGCGGCACAGGAGTTCGAGACCCACCGGCCGCGGCTGTTCTCGCTCGGGTACCGGATGCTCGGATCCGCCGCCGAGGCCGAGGACGCCGTGCAGGACGCCTACCTGCGCTGGCACGGCACACCGCGCGAACAGATCGCCGCACCCGGGCCGTGGCTGAACAAGGTGCTCACCAACCTCTGCCTGAACCGCCTCACCTCCGCCCGCGCCCGCCGCGAGGAGTACCCCGGCACCTGGCTGCCCGAACCGGTCGCCACCGGCGACGGCGCCCTCGGGCCGATGGAACGCGCCGAACAGCGCGAGGCGGTCTCCTTCGCGGTCCTCACCCTGATGGAACGGCTCACCCCGCCCGAGCGGGCCGCCGTGGTGCTGCGCGACGCGTTCGGCTACAGCCACCGCGAGATCGCCGGCGTCCTCGACTGCACCGAACCGGCCGCCCGCCAGCTCTACCACCGCGGCCACCGGCACCTCACCGACGAGACCCCGCACCCCGCGCCCGACCCCGCGCAGAATGCCGCCCTGCTGCAACGCTTCCTGTCCGCCGCGGCCGACGGCGCCCTCGACCGGCTCGAACAACTCCTCGCCGAACACGTCGTGATCTGGGCCGACGGCGGCGGCAAGGTCCGCTCCGCGCTGCGCCCGGTCTCCGGCCGCGACAACGCCACCCGCTTCCTCGCCGGCCTCTTCGCCCGCTTCACCACCGGCGTCCACTTCACCCTCGCCGAGGCCAACGGCCTCCCCGCCGTCCTCGGCTGGGAGGGCGACCGCCTCACCTCCCTCGGCGCCATCGACCTCGGCCCGAACGGCATCACCACCGTCCGCATCCTCCGCAACCCCGACAAACTCGCCCACTACGCGGCCCACCACCACGCCGCAGCCCCGGGCCGGTGACCCGGCCCGGGGCTCTGAACTACCGAATCGCTACTTGCACTTCTCCAACAGGCTCGTGTCGTTGAGCCAGCCGTAGGTGTCCAGGTAGACCTCGGTGACGTAGACGTTGGCGTTGCCGTTGTCGTCGTCGGTCAGCAGCCAGATGTTGCTGGTGCGGCCGTTCTCCACCGCGTGGTAGGTCTGCCCGTACGTGTAGCACTTGAAGTAGTTCCGCGCCTTGTACAGCGTGCCGACGTGGCTGGACGCGTTGGCGTCCGGCGTCTTGTGCGACCACTGGTCGTAGACCGTGTTCAGGTAGACGAGGTTGTACCCGGAGGTCGTGGCGGACGGGGCGGCGGCCGTGCTGACCCCCGCCGTCGCGGTGAGGACAAGCGCTGCGGCGGCCACCGTGGTGGCCGCGCGCTTCGCGGCAGACGTGATCAGGTTGCGTGACATGGAGACTCTCCCGTTGGCTTCCTGGTGCTGGCGCCCGGCCCGGCTCGGCCGGTTCGTGTCGATTCTTTCCGGCGGCGACCGTCAGGGCGTTGTACTTTCTTGCTCGATTCCCGCCGCCGGCCCACCCCGCCGCAGCGCGGCCCTGACCACCTTCGGAAGCTCGCCGGCATGCTGCCGGAACACCCGCGTCAGATGGGCCTGATCGGCGAACCCGTACTTCGCGGCCAACTCCCGGAGGGTCCGCCCACCACCGAACTCCTCCACCACCGCACGCACCCTCAACTCGTTCCGGTAGCAGGTGAGCGTACGTCCCGTCACCGCCCGGAAGACCCGGCTGAGGTGGAACGGCGAACAGCCCACCAGGCGGCTGAGCTCCGCCAACCCCAACGTCGGCGGCCCGTCCACCAGCGCGGCGCACGCCCGATGGGCCAGCCGCCGGTGTGCCGTCGAAGCACGTCGCGGCAGCTCCCGAGCAGCCCCCAACCCGGCCACCAACCGGTTCGCCCGCTCCGCCACCTCCAGCGAATCCGCCCCGCCCCGACAGGCCGCCACCAGCCCCCGATGGGCCAGGTCGAGCCCCGCGTCCACCGGCAGCACCCGCGACCCGCCCCCACCCGGACACTCCCCCTGCACATCCTGATGGAACTGCAGCACCGTACTCAGCTCCGGCGCCCGAGCCAGATGCGCCACGGCCACCCCCTCCCCACCACCCACCACAAAGCCCGCGGTCGCATCCACGAAGTACTCACGTCCCCCGATCCGCACCACCAACCCCCCGGACCGGATCAGCGAAACAACCAACACCCCCTCCCCCGCCTCCCCCACCGCCCGGAACGACCGGTGATCCTCAAAACACGCCAACTCCGCAATCCCCAACCCCACCTGCCGAGCCAGCCACGTCCGCCTCACCCTCCCGTACTGCCCCACCCCGAGATCCCCCGCCATGTCCCCGTCCTCAGCATCCGAACCAATCCCCCGGACCAGCAGTCTGACGGCGCCCACCCACCCGCACCCCGGACACCGAAGCCCTTGGCGAGGACCAATTCAAAGATGACTCAATCCCCAGAAAAGCCCAGGCAAACCCCCTCCCCACAACCGGAATCCCCCCAAAACACAAAAAAGACCCAGACCGGATGATCTCCGACCTGGGTCTTACCTGAGCCGCCTGCGGGATTCGAACCCGCGACCTACGCATTACGAGTGCGTTGCTCTGGCCAACTGAGCTAAGGCGGCACCGCTGCCGGATGGGACCGGGCTGGTGGGCCCAGGGTCGCATTGGCAACGCGGGTCAGTCTACACAGTTTCCGGGGGTGATCCGTACGCGGTGGCGAGGTGGGGGTGGTCAGGCGGAGGAGACGGCGAGTTTGGCGGCGAAGCCGGCGAAGAGGACGGCGACGGTGGAGGTGAGGGCGGCGGAGAGACGCTTGCGGCGGCGGAAGGCGTCGGCGAGGGAGGTGCCCGCGAAGATCAGCAGCGAGAGGTAGAGGAAGGAGAAGGTCTGCAGGACGCCGCCGAGCAGGGCGAAGGAGAGGGCGGGGGCGCTGTAGGAGGTGTCGACGAACTGGGTGAAGAACGAGAGGAGGAACAAGATGGCCTTCGGGTTGAGCAGGCTGATCACCAGCGCCCGGCGGAACGGCCGCTCGGTGTCCGTCTCGGCGGCGGCGGGGTCGGCCGCGACGGCGGGCGAGGCCGACCGTTCGCGCCACAGCTGCCGGGCGGCGCGCAGCATGCCGAGGCCGATCCACAGCAGGTAGGCCGCGCCGCCGAACTTGACCACCGCGAAGACGGCGGGGTTGGCGCGCAGCAGGGAGGACGCGCCGAGGGCGGTGAGGCTGATCAGGGTGAAGTCGCCGAGGAAGACGCCGCAGGCGGCGCGGTACCCGGTGCGGATGCCTTTGCGGGCGGCCACGGAGAGCACGTAGAGGGAGTTCGGCCCGGGCAGCAGGACGATGACCAGTGCGCCGAGGACGTAGGAGGTGAGGTCGTGGACTCCGAACACTGCGGTCTCCTGGGTGGCCGAGAGGCAGGAACGCCGAAGGGGCTGCGCCATGCTAGCGCCAGCCCCTTCACGCACAAACACTCCTGACGGCAGCGTCCGTCATCCGGACACGCGGCCGGTCTCAGTCCTTGCAGACCTGGCCGTTCTCGGGCACCGCCCCGCCGAGCAGGTACCGGTTGACCGCGTCGTCGATGCAGGCGTTGTGCCGCCCGTACGCGGTGTGCCCGTCGCCGTCGTAGGTGAGCAGTCGTCCGGACTCCAGCTGCCCGGCCAGCGACTTGGCCCAGGCGTAGGGGGTGGCGGGGTCGCGGGTGGTGCCGACCACGACGATCGGGGCGGCGCCGGCCGCGCGGACGGTGTGCGGGGCGCCGGTGGCCTTGACCGGCCAGTAGGCGCAGCTGAGCGCCATCCAGGCCATGTCCCTGCCGAAGTGCGGCGCGGCCTTCTCGAACGCGGGGATCGCGGCGGCGACGGCGGCCGGGTCGGCGAACGAGGCCGGCAGGTCGAGGCAGTTGACGGACATGTTGGCGTACATCAGGTTTTCGTAACTACCGTCCGCAGAACGGTTGTAGTACTCGTCGGCGAGCTTCAGCAGCCCGCTGCCGTCGCCGGCCTGGGTGCCGGCCAGCGCGGCCCGCAGGTGCGGCCAGAGGGCCTCGGTGTACATCGCCTCGGCGACGCCGGTGAGCGCCTGGGCCTCGGTGAGCGGGCGGTTGGTGCCGGTGGCCATCGGCTCGGCGTCGAGCTGCTTGAACAGCGCGGTGAGCTTGTCGCCGGCCTCCTGCTCGGTGCGGCCGACCGGGCAGTCGTCGCGCTTGACGCAGTCCTTCGCGAACGCCGTCCACGCGGTCTCGAAGCCGCCGGCCTGGGTGAGGTTGCCGGTGACGGAGTCGAGCGAGGGGTCCATCGCGCCGTCCAGCACGACCTTGCCGACCTTGCCGGGGAACAGTCCGGCGTACGTCGCGCCGAGGAAGGTGCCGTACGACTTGCCGACGTAGTTGAGCTTCTGGTCGCCGACCAGCGCCCGCAGCATGTCCATGTCCCGGGCCGCGTCGATGGTGGAGACGTGGCCGAGCAGTTCGCCGGCCCGGGCCGAGCAGCCCGCCGCGAACTCCTTGTCGACGGCCACCAGGGCGTCGATCTCGGACTGGCTGTCGGGGGTGATGTCGGCGGCGGCGTAGGCGTCCATCCGCTCGCCGCTCAGACAGGTGATCGGCGCGGACTTGCCGACGCCGCGCGGGTCGAAGCCGACCAGGTCGTAGCCGGCCCGCACATTGGCGTCGTAGCGCGAGGCGACGGCCTGCACGTACTCGATCGCCGAGCCGCCGGGCCCGCCGGGGTTGAGCAGCAGGGAGCCCTGCCGGTGCGCCTGGTCGGTGGCGGGCTTGCGGATCGCGGACAGTTCCACGTCGTGGCCGTCGCCGGGGCGGGCGTAGTCCAGCGGCACCTTGAAGGTGGCGCACTCGAAGTCCGTGGTGCAGGGCTTCCAGCTCAGCTGCTGCGCGTAGTAGGGGACGAGCCCGGCGGGCAGGTCGGCGGGCAGCGCCTCCAGCGGGGTCGCGCCGTTCGCGGGGGCCGGTGCGTGGCTGTCCGCCGTACCGCCGGGCGAGCCGCCCGCCGTGGGCGCCGGGTTGCCCGAGGTGCAGCCCGCCAGCAGCAGGGACGCGGCGGCGGCCAGCGCGGCGGCGGGCAGGAGCCGGCGGGGCCGGGCGACTCTCATGAACGTGGGTCCTCTCCCCTGGAAACGGGCCGACCGCGGGCCGACCGCCCCGGCCGTCGCCGGGAGGCCGAGCCTAGCGGCCGCGAACGCCGCACCCGGGACGCCGCCGCCCACCTCGCGCCAAAGCCGATCATCACACCGCAGCCACCCGTACCGGCCGCGCCCGGGGCGGCCAGGGGGTGGTCAGAGGGCGCTCAGGGGGTCGGCAGCTGCTCCGTCAGGTACTGCACCGCGACCCGCAGCAGCCGCATCCGCTCCCGGTCCGCCGAGTAGTCCTGGACGACGTCGGAGATCCGCACCTCGGCCCGCGCCCCGGCGTCCCGCAGCGCCGACCGCACACCCCGGGCCGAGGCCAGCCCGTCCGCGTCCCCCTTCGCGGCGGCCAGCAGCAGCCGCGTCGAAGCCGCTCCCCTGCCCACCGCCGGTGCCTCGCCCGAGGCGGCGGCCAGCGCCGGCCCGTCGTAACGGCCGGACACCGCCGCGCCCGCCCCGTACAGGTCCGGCCGGGCCAGCGCGGCGGCGGCCGCACAGGGCGCGCCGTCGTCCACGCCCAGCACGGCCCAGCCGTCGGGGCCGGCCGGCCGGGTGCGGAACGCCGCGCCCACGGCCGCACGCAGGGCCGCGTCGTCCGCGACCGCCTGCGGGGCCGCCGCCACCAGCTCGCAGGGGTGGCCGGTGCCGATCGGCGCCTCGGGGGCGACCAGCACGAACGGGCGGGACTTGCCGAGCTCGACGGCCGAGGCCACGCCGTCGAACACACCCGGCAGGTCCTGGTCGGCGGTCCGCCCGGCCGTCCCGGAGTGCACCACGATCACCGGGAACCGGGCCGCCGGCTCCCGCCCGTACTCGGCGGGCAGCCACACCCGCACCGCACGCGGCTGCCCGTCCGGACCGGGCACCTCGCCCTCCAGCAGCTCCCCGCCCGCCGGACGGCTCACGTTGCTGAACAGCGCCTCCACCGGCGGCGGCGCGGCAGCGGCGGCCTCGGGGACGGGGGCGGGCCGCTCCGCGCCGACCACCGCCGCCGCCTGCCGCACCGGCACCCGGCCGGGCCGCTCCCCCATCAGCACCGTCACCCCGAGCGCGGACACGCACACCAGGCACAGCACCGCCGCCCCGGCCCGGACCAGCACCGGATGCACCCGGGCCGCCAGCTCGTACGTCTGCGCGGCCCGCAGATCCCGCCAGCGCGACACCGCCGACCGGGCCAGCCGACCGCCCACCGCCACAGCCGCCAGCATCACCAACAGGACGAGGAGCAATCGGGGCATGGGGGACGCACCACCTCGGGGAAGGACCGGCCGGACGCGGGCGCGTGGCCAGTGCACAGGGTGCAAGACCGCACGCCCCCTGACCGTCGGGCGGTACGGGCGTCTCCCCACCTTCACTCGAACGAGCTAACGGACCGACGGCGACACCCGCCGACAGCCCGGCACCGCCCCCGAGAGCGCCACCGCCACCGCCGCGATCACCCGCAGCGCCGGCGTCGCCCGCTCAACCCGCGACGCCGACACCGCCTCGACCGCCAGCAGCGCCGGCGTCGCCCGCTCAGCCCGCCCGCAGCGCCACCGTCATCGCCTCGACCGCCAGCAGCGGGTCCACGTTCCGGTCCAGCGCCCGCCGGCAGGCCAGCACGGCCTCGATCCGGCGCAGCGTGTTCTCCGCCGCGCCCTCGCCGGCCACCCGCTGCACGGCCGGCCGCTGGTCCTCGTTGGCGAGCGCCCCGCCCGCGCCCAGTTGGACGGCCAGCACGTCCCGGTAGAAGCCCAGCAGGTCGCCGAGCGCGACGCCCAGCGTCTCCCGGCGGGTCCGGGTCGCCCGGCTCTTCTGCCGCTTCTCCAGCTCCTTCACCGCGCCCGCCATGCCGCGCGGCGCCCGGCTGCCCTCGGCCGCGCCGTACGCGGCCCGCAGGTCGTCGGTCTCCTTGGCGTCCTGGGTCTCGGCCAGCGCCTCGGCGTCGGCCTTCGCGGTGTCGACCAGTCGCTGCGCGGCGGCCAGGCAGCCGCCGAGGTCGGCGACCTCCAGCGGAATCCGCAGCACCTCGGCGCGGCGGGCCCTGGCCTGTTCGTCCACGGCGAGCCGCCGGGAGCGGTCGATGTCGCCCTGCCCGGCCAGCGCGGCCAGCCTGGCCGCCTCGGGCTCCGCGCCGTCGCGCCGGACCAGCATGTCGGCGACCGCCTCGGCGGGGGGCGTGCGCAGCACCAGCAGGCGGCAGCGGGAGCGGATGGTCGGCAGCACGTCCTGCACGGACGGCGCGCACAGCAGCCACACCGTCCGCGGCGAGGGCTCCTCGACGCCCTTGAGCAGTGCGTTCGCGGCCGCTTCGGTGAGTCGGTGCGCGGCGTCCACCAGGATCACCGACCAGCGGCCGCCGGTCGGGTAGCTGGCGGCCCGCAGCACCAGGTCGCGCATGTCGCCGACGCCGATCGACAGCCCGTCGGTGCGGACCTGCTTGACGTCGGCGTGGCTGCCGGAGAGCACGGTGTGGCAGCCGTCGCAGAACCCGCAGCCGGGCGTCCCGCCGGTCTCCAGGTCGGGGCTGGTGCACTGGAGCGCCGCCGCGAAGGCGCGGGCCGCGGTCACCTGCCCGGCACCGGGCGGACCGGTGAACAGCCAGGCGTGCGTCATCAGCGAGGCGTTGCCCTCGGGGGCCTCGCCGCGGCCCGCCAGGACGGTGGCCCGGGCTGCCCTCGCGGCCGCCTGCAACTGTTCGACCACCCGGTCCTGTCCGACCAGGTCGTCCCACACACTCACGCCGCGCTCCTCCTCGCCCTCACCGACCCGACGAGCCTAACGCCGCGCGGGGACAGGCCCGGACGCGCCGACCGCTTCCGCCCCGGCCGGAACGCGAAGGCGCGGGGAGCCGCGCGCATCGCACGACTCCCCGCGCCCGGGTCGGCCTCGGTCAGTCCTTGCGGCGGCGCCAGCCCCGCTTGGGCTGCTCGTCCTGCGCCGTCTCGGGGGCCTCGGCCTCCCAGCGGGCCCACTCCTCGCGGGAGCCGAGCAGGCTGTCGGTCAGGCTGGGCAGGTCGTCGAGCGGGGTCTCCTCCGCCCAGTCCGGCCGGGGGCGCAGCTCGCGGGTGCGGGAGGAGTCGTCGTCCTCGTCGCGGAACAGCGCGGGCGGCACCTGCTTGGCCTCGGGCCCCTGCTTCGGCTCCTGCGTCGGCTTCGGCGCAGGCGCGGGCGCGGGCGCGGGCGTCGGCTTGGGCGCAGGAGCAGGCGCAGGCGCGGGCTCCGCCTTGGGCAGCACCGCGGTCTCGGCGTCCTCGACCTTCGGCAGCACGGCGGTCTCGTCGAGCACCGGCTTGGGCAGCTCCCGGGTGGTCTCGCTGTCGGACTCGGCGGCCGGCTCCTCGATCCTGGGGAGCACCGCCGTCCGCTCGGCCTCGGCCTCGGCGGCCTTGCGGGCCTCCTCCGCGCGCTGCAGGGCCTCCTCGGCGCGTCGCCGCTGCTCCTCGCGCTGCAGGTCTCGCTGGCGCTGGAGTTCGGCGCGGGCGGCTTCCTCGGCGGCGGCCTTGCGGGCGGCCTCGGCCTCGGCGGCGAGCCGGGCCTGTTCGGCGGCCTGCCGCTTCGCCTCCTCCTCGGCCCTGCGGGCGGCCTCGGCCTCGGCGGCGAGGCGGGCCTCCTCGGCGGCCTTGCGGTCGGCCTCGGCCTTGGCGCGGGCGGCTTCCTCGGCGGCGAGGCGGTCCTTCTCGGCCTGTTCGGCGCGGAGTTCCTCCAGCAGCGCGAGGCGCTTGCGCTCGGCCTCCTCGGCGGCCTTGCGGGCGGCTTCGGCCTCGGCGGCGCGCCGGGCGGCCTCTTCGCGGGCCTTGCGCTCCTGCTCGGCCTTGGCGGCCTTCTCCTGGTCGGAGAGCGGCAGCTCGCGGTCGAGCCGGTGCCGGATCGCGGTGGTGACGGTGGCGGCGGCCTGGCTGCCGTCGACGACCAGGTAGCGGGCGGGATCGGCGGCGGCCAGGGCGAGGAACCCGGAGCGGACCCGCTGGTGGAACTCGGTGGGCTCGGACTCCAGCCGGTCCAGCGCCTCGGTGAAACGATCCCGCGCGGTGGTCGGGTCGACGTCGAGGACGACGGTCAGGTCGGGCACCAGCCCGCCGGTGGCCCAGCGGGAGATCCGGGCGACCTCGGTGGCGGCCAGGTCGCGGCCGGCGCCCTGGTAGGCGATCGAGGAGTCCATGTAGCGGTCGGTGATGACGACGGCGCCGCGCTCCAGGGCGGGCCGGATCACGTTCTCGACGTGCTCGGCGCGGTCGGCGGCGTAGATCAGCGCCTCGGCGCGGTGCGACAGGCCGGTGTTGCCGACGTCGAGGACGAGGGCGCGCAGCCGCTGGCCGATCGGGGAGCCGCCGGGTTCGCGGGTGATGACCACCTCGTGGCCCTTGGCGCGGATCCATTCGGCGAGGGCCTGCGCCTGGGTGGACTTGCCGGCGCCGTCGCCACCCTCCAGCGCGATGAAGTAGCCGCTGCCGGAGAGCCGGTGCGGCGCCGCCCCGGCCCCGCCGCGGACGGCCTGGGCGAGTTCCCGGCCGAACGGGACCACGCCGCGCTGGTCGTCGGTCTTCAGCAGGACGACGGCGGCGAGCACCAGGGTGAGCAGTCCGGCGGTGGAGACGGCGAGCGCGGCGCCGCCGTGGATGAAGGTGAAGCTGCCGGTGCGGACCTCGCCGAGCGAGACCTCGCCGTAGGCGGCGGCCAGCAGCGGCATGCCGATCAGGGCGGCGGCGACGACCACCCGCAGCACGGCGTACAGGTGCTCGGTGACCTTGCCGAGGCGGATCTCCTCGATCTCCTGGGCGAGCAGCCCGCGTCCGGTGGCGATGACCACGCCGGCGGCGAGGCCGGCCAGCACGGTGAGCAGCAGCACCAGGACGAAGTCGAGGACCAGCCCGGCGAGGATCAGCGCCACGCCGGCGGTGACCAGGCCGAGGGCGAGCAGCCGGCGGCGGGACAGGCCGGGCAGGGTGGCGCGGCTGAGCCGGATGCCGACGGCGGGCGCGCCGGCGGCGGCGAGCACCAGCAGGCCGTAGCCGATCGGGCCGGCCAGGTGCTCGGTGGCGGTGAGCAGTCCGAGCGCGGCGACGCCGGCCATCGAGGCGTAGGCGGCGGCGATCGAGAAGGTGAAGTAGGGGGCGGAGCCGGTGCGGCCCTTCTTGAGGGACGGTCCGGGCGTCGCGTCGGTGGGGGCGCGCAGACCCTGCAGGGGGGAGCGCGGCGCGGTGTTTGCGCCTGCGGGCAGCTCCTGGAGGTACAGCAGCGCGGCGTTGGCGACGAACAGCGCGGCGGTGCCGAGCGCGGCGACGGTGACCTGGTGGCCGCGCAGCCAGTGCAGGCCGAGCGCGGCGATCACGTTGTTGAGCAGCGTGAGGCCGACCAGTCCGGTGGCGGCCAGCGGCAGCGCGGCCCAGCCGGTGCGCTGGTCGAGGGTGCGGACGGCGTCCAGCGAGGCGGCGGCCGGCGGGCCGGCCTGCTCGGGGACGGCCAGCAGGGCGGGGACGGCGGCGTCCTTGCCGATGGTCCAGATCCGTTCGGCGGCGCCGGCCAGGAAGACCGTGCCGAGCAGCAGCCAGGTAGCGGAGCCGGGCGACCAGACCACCCACCAGGGGGCGAGGCCGATCAGCAGGGCGCGGGCCAGGTCGGCGCCGAGCAGGCTCCAGCGGCGGTCGATCCGGCCGCCGACCAGGGCGTGCACGGGGCCGAGCAGCACGGCGCCGAACAGGGCGGAGGCGAGCAGCCGGGCCGCGAACAGGGCGGCGACGGCCAGCGCGAGCGAGCGGTAGCCGTGCCCGAACTGTCCGCCGAGCACCGCGGCGACCACGGTGAGCGGGACGAGCACCAGAAGGGACAGCCGGTCGGCGGCGCCGCCGAGCAGCTGGGTGGTCCACAGTCTCCGGTAGGGCCGCAGCCGGAGCAGCGCGCGGGCCCGTTCGCCTGGTGTCCCGGCGGGGGCGACCTCGGGGAGGCCGCGGGCGCCGGCGCGTGCGGTGGGGGGCAGCTCCTCGCTCGTCATACGGTCAGCGTAGCGAGTGCGCGGCCCCGACCTTAACGGGCCCGCCCGGATTCGAACAGGCCCGTTACGCGGTGTCCGTCAGCTCTCCTCGGATGTGTTCTCGGCGGCGGCGGACTTCGTCGCGGCGGTCTTCTTCGCCGTCGTGGTCTTCTTCACAGCGGTGGTCTTCTTGGCCGCCGTCTTCTTCGCCGCCGTGGCCTTCTTGGCCGTGGTGGTCTTCTTGGCGGCCGTGGCGGTCTTCTTCGCCGGGGCCTTCTTGGCGGTCTTCTTCACCGGCCCGCGGGCGCGCTTCTCGGCGAGCAGCTCGAAGGCCCGCTCCGGGGTGATGGTCTCCACCTCGTCGTCCTTGCGGAGCGTCGCGTTGGTCTCCCCGTCGGTGACGTACGGGCCGAACCGGCCGTCCTTGACCACCACCGGCTTCTCGCTGACCGGGTCGTTGCCGAGCTCCTTCAGCGGGGCGGCCGCGGCGGCCCGGCCGCGCTGCTTGGGCTGGGCGTAGATCGCCAGCGCCTCGTCCAGCGTGATGCTGAGCAGCTGGTCCTCGCTGGTCAGCGACCGCGAGTCGGTGCCGCGCTTGAGGTACGGGCCGTAGCGGCCGTTCTGCGCAGTGATCTCGTTGCCCTCGGGGTCGGTGCCGACCACCCGGGGCAGCGAGAGCAGGCGCAGCGCGTCCTCAAGGGTGACGGTGTCCAGGTCCATCGACTTGAACAGCGAGGCGGTGCGCGGCTTGACGGCGTTCTTGCCGGTCTTCGGGGTGCCCTCGGGGAGCACCTCGGTGACGTACGGGCCGAACCGGCCGGCCTTGGCGACCAGCGGGTTGCCGCTGATCGGGTCGGTGCCGAGTTCGCGCTCGCCGCTGGGCCGGGCGAACAGCTCCTCGGCGAGTTCCACGGTCAGCTCGTCCGGCGGCAGCTCGTCGGGGACGTCGGCGCGCTGCTCGGGCTCGCCCTCGACGGCGGCCGGGCGGGTCACGTACGGGCCGAACCGGCCGACCCGGAGCACGATGCCGTCGCCGATCGGGAAGGAGCTGATCTCGCGGGCGTCGATCGCGCCGAGGTCGGTGACCAGTTCCTTCAGGCCGCCGAGGTGGTCGCCGTCGCCGTTGCCCGCGTCGGCGGCGCCGATCGCGGCGCCGGTGGCCTCGCCCTCGCCGAAGTAGAAGCGCTTGAGCCACGGCACGGACTCGGCCTGGCCGGCCGCGATCCGGTCGAGGTCGTCCTCCATCTTCGCGGTGAAGTCGTAGTCGACCAGCCGGCCGAAGTGCTTCTCCAGCAGGTTGACCACGGCGAAGGAGAGGAACGAGGGCACCAGGGCGGTGCCCTTCTTGAACACGTACTTGCGGTTGATGATCGTGTCGATGATCGACGCGTACGTGGACGGGCGGCCGATCTCGCGGTCTTCCAGCTCCTTGACCAGCGAGGCCTCGGTGTAGCGGGCCGGCGGCTTGGTGGCGTGGCCCTCGGGGGTGAGCCGCTCGGCGGCCAGCGGGTCGCCCTCGGCGACCTGCGGCAGGCGGCGCTCGCGGTCGTCGAGCTCGGCGTTGGGGTCGTCGGCGCCCTCGACGTAGGCCTTGAGGAAGCCGTGGAAGGTGATGATCTTGCCGGAGGCGGAGAACTCGGCGTCCCGGCCGTCGGCGGAGCGGCCACCGACCTTGACCGTGACGGACTGGCCGACCGCGTCCTTCATCTGGGAGGCGACGGTGCGCATCCAGATCAGCTCGTACAGCCGGAAGTCGTCGCCGGACAGCCCGGTCTCGGCGGGCGTGCGGAACCGGTCGCCGGACGGGCGGATCGCCTCGTGCGCCTCCTGCGCGTTCTTCACCTTGGAGGCGTAGGTGCGCGGCGCGGCCGGCAGGTAGTCGGCCCCGTACAGCTGGGTGACCTGCGCGCGGGCCGCGACGATCGCGGTCTCCGACAGCGTGGTCGAGTCGGTGCGCATATAGGTGATGAAGCCGTTCTCGTACAGCTTCTGCGCGACCTGCATGGTGCGCTTGGCGCCGAAGCCCAGCTTGCGGCTGGCCTCCTGCTGCAGCGTGGTGGTGCGGAACGGCGCGTACGGGGAGCGGCGGTACGGCTTGGACTCGACGCTGAGGACGCTGAACGCGGTCTGCTCCAGCGCGGCGGCCAGCGTGCGGGCGGCCTGCTCGTCCAGGTGCAGGGTGTTCGCGGCGGACTTCAGGCGGCCGTCGGTGCCGAAGTCGCGGCCGGTGGCGACGCGCTTGCCGTCCACCGAGATCAGCCGGGCGCCGAAGTTCTCCGGGTTGGCGGCGTCGGCGGCGGTGCGGCCGGTGGCGAAGGTGGCGACCAGGTCCCAGTAGGAGGCGGAGGTGAAGGCGATCCGCTCGCGCTCGCGCTCGACCACCAGGCGGGTGGCGACCGACTGGACCCGGCCCGCCGACAGCTTCGGCATGACCTTCTTCCACAGCACCGGGGAGACCTCGTAGCCGTAGAGGCGGTCCAGGATGCGGCGGGTCTCCTGCGCGTCGACCAGGCGCTTGTTCAGGTCGCGCGGGTTGCGCACGGCCTCCTGGATGGCGTCCTTGGTGATCTCGTGGAAGACCATCCGGTGCACCGGCACCTTGGGCTTCAGCACTTCCTGCAGGTGCCACGCGATGGCCTCGCCCTCGCGGTCCTCATCGGTGGCGAGGAAGAGCTCGTCGGACTCCTTGAGCAGCGACTTCAGCTTGGTGACCTGGGACTTCTTGTCCGGGTTGACCACGTAGATCGGCGCGAAGTCGTGATCCACGTCGACCCCGAGCCGGCGCACCTCGCCGGTGTACTCGTCCGGGACCTCGGCGGCCGTGCCGGGCAGGTCGCGGATGTGACCGACACTGGCCTCGACGATGTAGCCGGGCCCGAGGTAGCCCTTGATCGTCTTGGCCTTGGCCGGCGACTCGACGATGACGAGTCGCTTGCCGTGGGCGGTCTCGCTGCTCGGGGACACCTTCGCTCTTCTCTCCCGGTCGTTTACCAAAGCTCCTGGGCAGTCGCACAGCGACGGTCCCACCAGCGGAGTGTGACCGTACCCTGGCCACCCTTGTCAAACGGACGGATGCCGCGTTTTCACCGGCAAGGCCGACCGACGCCACTCGAACGGTAACCCGATGGCAGCTCTTCGGGCATGTCTTTCCCGGGCAAGCGGGCCTTCGGCGGGGGTCGGAAGGTTTCGCCGGGTGCCCGGCGCGGTGGAAGAAGAGAGGAGCGGAACTGTGCGCTCCGTGATCGGGACGGGCCCGATCGACGCCGGCCGGACCGGCCGCCGGTCCGCTCAGCGCACGGCGAGGGCGAGCAGGGTCAGACCGCCCGCCAGCGCCGAGGTGCCGAGCAGCGCCCAGAACAGGTCGGCGGGCAGCGAGGGCAGCTCCTCGTGCGCGGCCAGCACCACCCGGTCCGGCCGCCGCGGGTCGTAGGCGACCTGGACGGCCGCGCCGGCGGCCAGCCGCGGCGGGCGGCGCAGCGGGGTGTGCCCGCGCGGACGGGACAGCACCAGGCGGCCCACCGGGTCGGGGTGCAGCTCGTGGACAGCGGCGAGCCCGGCATCGGGCGTGCCGCCGGCGGCGTCCACCGGGTAGGAGAGCAGCGGGCTGCTGTCCATCGCGTCGGTCCGGCCCCGGTCGGCGACCACCTGCGCGGTGGCGGCCACGCCGTGCCGGCGCAGGTGGTGGCGAAGGCGCAGTTCCACGGCGCACCACAGCAGCAGTGCGCTCCCGAAGGCCGCCAGGACCGCCCCGCCCACCAGCGTCGTCGGCGTCTCCATCCGGTCCTCCCCCGCACTGTCCACAGCCTGTGGACAGCAGCCTGGCAGTCGGTGGACAACCTCCGGCGGACACCCGGCGTCCGCCGGACCACGCCCGGGGAACGTACGGGTGAACGCCGCCGTCGGGCCGGGCGGGCCTGGGTGTTCAACGCGGCCGGGCCGCGCCGGTCACTCCGGATTCCCGGCGGGCCGATTCACCCGCCGGGTGATCAATGTCACCGCCGCGACCGCGGCGGTCGGATCAGCGGACCGGCTCGATGAACCCCTGTTCGGTGAGCAGCCGCAGCGACTCGGGCACCCGGGCCCGCAGCTGCGCCGCGTCCTCGCCGAGCAGCTGGGCGATCGCGTCGATGATCTCCCCGGCGGCCAGCGTGCCGTCGCAGACGCCGACGAAGCCCGCGCCGACGGTGTCCACCTTGGTGGCGCGGCGCATGCCCCGGTTGTGGCGGAGCACCACGTGCTCGGGGTCCTCGGAGCCGGGGGTGCCGATCTGCTCCTGCACCACCTCGTCGGCGAGCAGGTAGCGGGCGGCCAGCAGGCCGGCGTCGTCGTGGGCGCGCAGGAAGTCCTGGCGGGCGAACCACTCCTCGATGTGCGGGCCGAGCGGCTGCTCGACCGGGTGCGGCCAGTCCTCGATCCGCACCACCGGCTCGGCCGCGCCGGACGCCCGCAGGACGATCCAGCCGAAACCGACGCCCTCCACGCCGGCCGCCTCGAAGCTGTCCAGCCACTCCTCGTACCGGGCCCGGTACTCGTCGCCGCGGTGGTCGCCGCCGTCGCGCAGCCACAGCTCGGCGTACTGGGCGACGTCCTGCACCTCGCGCTGCACCACCCAGGCGTCCAGGCCGGTGCCGGCCACCCAGCCGGCCAGGCGGTCGCGCCAGTCCTCGCCCTTGACGTGCTGCCAGTTCGCCAGCAGCAGGCAGTAGCCGCCCGGCTCCAGGTGGTCGGCGGCGCCGCGGACGACGCTGCGGCACAGCTCGTCGCCGGCCATCCCGCCGTCCCGGTAGGTGAACCGGCCGGCCGGAGAGATCACGAACGGCGGGTTGGAGACGATCAGGTCGAAGCGCCGCTCGTCGACCGGCTCGTACAGGCTGCCCTCGGCGGTGGTGACGTTGTCGAAGCCGGACAGCGCGGCGGTCAGCCGGGTGAAGTGCAGGGCGCGCGGGTTGAGGTCGGTGGCGGTGACCCGCTGGGCGTGCCGGGCCGCGTGCAACGCCTGCACGCCGGAGCCGGAGCCCAGGTCGAGCACCTCGCGGACCGGGCGGCGCACCGTCAGGTTGGCCAGCGTGGTGGACGCGCCGCCCACCCCGAGCACCAGGTCGCGGCGCTCGACGCCCGCGTCGGTGCGGCCGGAGCCGATGCCACCCGCGCCGCCGACGGCGCAGCCGAGGTCGGACACCACCCAGGCGTCCGCGCTGGGCAGGCCGGCCACCTCGTCGGCGTACGGCCGGACGTCCACGGTGGCGCGCAGTTCGGCGCCGTCGCGCACCAGCCAGCCGTCGGCGAGCAGGTTCCGCACGGGCAGGGCGGCGGCCGCGGCGGCCTCCGACACGGGCTGCTGCAGCAGGAACAGCCGCACCAGGGTCTCCAACGGCGTGCCGCCGCGGGTGGCCCGCAGCGCCGGGACGGCCTCACTGCGGGCCAGTGCCGCGTAGGCGGCCGGGCCGAGCAGGTCGAGCAATCCGTCGGCGGTGAAGGAGGCCTTCAGCAGCGCCTCCCGCAGTTCCGTCGTCCGGTCGGCATCAAGAACGGGGCTGTTCGTCACCCCGCCATTCTCCCCCGTCCGCCGACCCCGCCCGGCCACGGCACCGGCGGTCGCACCGGCCACCGCACCGGCGGCCGGGCCGCCACGGCGTCGGCTCCGTCAGCTCTTGCTCGGCGAGGGCGATCCGCCGCCCTGGTCACCCGTACCGGAGGACGGGGCACCGCTGCCGGACGGGTTGGCGCTGCCGGACTGGCCGGCACCGGCCGACGGGTCGGCGCTGCCCGAGGGGTTGGCGCTGCTCGAGGGGTTGGCGCTGCTCGACGGATCGGTGGCGGGTACGCCTGCGGCGGCGGCCTTGCAGCCGGGCTGCTTCTTGATCGCGTCGCCGAGGGTGCCGCTCTGGAGGGTGGCGAGCGCGCCGGTGGACACCTGGGACAGGCGCTGCACCTGGTCGCCGACGCTGCGCAGGCCGTCGGCGAACTTGGCCTGATCGGCGTTGGTCAGCCCGTCCAGCTTCTTCTGCGCGTCCAGGTAGCCCTGGGCGACCTGCTTCAGCTCGTTGACGGCGTCCTGCTGGAGCTTCGCCCCGTCGCCGATCGCCGGCACGCCGGCCTTCTGCACCGCGTCCGCCAGCTGCTGGTTGGTGGTGGCCAGCGCGGCCAGGTCGGCGGACAACCGCTTCTGCAGGTCCACCGGGGACTCGCCATCCTTGACGTTCCCGGTGTCGGCGAGCGCCGTCCGGGACTGCGCGATCGGATCCCGCGCGGCATCGCAGACGTTCTTCGCCCAGCCGTCGAGCTTCTTCGCCGAGTCGTCGGCGGAACAGCCGACGGCGGCGAGCGCGAGCAGCGCGCCGAGCGCGGAGACGGTGACCAGTCGCTTCTTCACCGGGGCCCTTTCGGTCGCTGACACCCGGTCCCGGGCATCGACCAGCGAACCTACACGGCCGCCCGCCCCCGCCCGTCGGGAAGGCCACAGCCCGGCGCATCCGCGCAGCTCAGCGGCCGGGCGTGGCACGGATCAACAGATCAGCGGATGGACGGGCGTGCGGCACAGGGCGCACGGACGTCGCAGGGCGCGCGTGCGGCGCAGGTCAGGTGCCGACGGAGGCCGGGTTGATCGACCAGCTCATCCGGATGACGCCGCCGTCCGCGCCGTTGCCGACCTCGACGTCCTCGACCAGGCCGGTGATGACCGCCAGGCCGAGCGCGTCCTCGTCCTCCGGGCCACCGCCCGCGGCACCGGCGGCGTGCGCCGGGCCGGCCTCGTCGGCGACCTCGATGAGAAAACGCTTCTCCTGCTCGGTCAGCGCGACCCGGACGGCGCCGTCCACGCCGTTGCGCCGGTGCAGGGCCACCGCGCGGGAGCAGGCCTCGCCGACGGCGAGCCGCAACTCGTCGAGCACCGACTCGTCCACCCCCGCGCGTCTGGCCACCGCGGCGGCCACCAGCCGGGCGGTGCGGACGTGCTCGGGCAGTGCGCTGAATCGAAGTTCGACGGTTGCCATGTCTCCCCTCCGGGGTTGCTCCCCACCGCCGGGCACACCGGCCCGCACGGCGAGGGCGGGAACACCGACCACGCCGGCCGGGCAGGGCTCAGCGCCCGGCCGACCGGCGGCGGTCGATCGAGAAGATTCGGTTGGAACGGCGGACCGACGGAACGTCAGTCGGTCGCCGCGACGGCGTCGTCCACCGAGTTGTGGATCGGGAACACCTTGGTCAGGCCGGTGATCCGGAAGATCTTCAGGATGCGCTCCTGGTTGCACACCAGGCGCAGCGAACCCTCGTGCGCACGCACCCGCTTCAGGCCGCCGACCAGCACACCGAGGCCGGTGGAGTCGAGGAAGTCCACGCCCTCCATGTCCACGACCAAGTGGTAGTTGCCGTCGTTGACGAGCTCGACAAGCTGCTCGCGCAACTTGGGGGCGGTGTACACATCGATCTCGCCGCCAACCTCGACGACCGTGCGATCGCCGACAGTACGGGTCGACAGGGACAGGTCCACGGAACCTCCAGCACCTTGCCTTGCTACGTCATTGCGATCTTCAGCCCAGCGGCTGCGACCACGTGGTCACAGGCCCAGGGCGCGGCAAACCGGCAGGTCGGAGCCTCGGTGTCGCGGCCCTCGGCCATGCGGCCGTCACGGGCTTCATTCAACCACTTGCGACCATGGGCGCACGATGGTTAACAGCGATTCTCCGTCACGCCGGTGACACACTGGGTCTTCATGCCGCCCCGTCACCACCAGCCCGAGGCCCTGCTCGCGACCCTTTCCACCGAGCGCGGCAGGTCGGATCGCCTCACCCATACGGAGCACTTGCCCGCACGCGAGGCGCGCTACGCCCCTTGGCCGGAGGGAATCCGGCAGGAGGTGGTGGCGGCCGCCGCCGAGCTCGGCGTGCTGCTGCCGTGGGCCCACCAGGCCGAGGCCATGGACCTGGCCGCGTCCGGGCGGACCACGGTCATCGCGACCGGTACCGCCTCGGGCAAGTCGCTCGGCTATCTGGCCCCCGTGCTGAGCGAGCTGCTGACCGGCACCGAGGCCCGCAACGGACGCGGCGCCACCGCGCTGTACCTCGCCCCCACCAAGGCGCTGGCCGCCGACCAGCGCCGGCGCGCCGCCGAGCTCGTCCCCGACCGGGTCCGGGTGGCGCTCTACGACGGCGACACTCCCCCGCAGGAGCGCGAGTGGGTCCGCCAGTACGCGTCGTACGTGCTGACCAACCCCGACATGCTGCACCGGGGCATACTCCCCGCCCACCCGCGCTGGTCGTCCTTCCTGAAGGCGTTGAAGTACGTGGTGATCGACGAGTGCCACACCTACCGGGGGGTGTTCGGCTCGCACGTCGCCCAGGTGCTGCGCCGGCTGCGGCGGCTGTGCGCCCGGTACGGGGCTTCGCCGACCTTCCTGCTGGCCTCCGCCACCACCGCCGAACCGGCCGTCACCGCGCAGCGGCTCACCGGCCTGCCCGCCACCGCCGTGACCGAGGACTGCTCGCCGCGCGGCCCGCTGGTGTTCGCGCTGTGGGAGCCGCCGCTGACCGAGAACGTCGGCGAGCACGGCGCGCCCGTCCGCCGCTCCGCCACCGCCGAGGCCGGCTACCTGCTCACCGACCTGGTCCACGACGGCACCCGGACGGTGGTCTTCGTCCGCTCCCGCCGGGCCGCCGAACTGGTCGCCCTGCAGGCCCAGGAGCAGCTCGGCCAGCCGCTCGCCGCCCGGGTCGCCGCCTACCGGGGCGGCTACCTGGCCGAGGAGCGCCGCGCCCTGGAGCGCGCCCTGCACAGCGGCCGACTGCTCGGGCTGGCCTCCACCTCCGCGCTGGAGCTCGGCGTGGACGTCTCCGGTCTGGACGCCGTCCTGCTGGCCGGCTACCCCGGCACCCGGGCCTCGCTCTGGCAGCAGGCCGGGCGCGCCGGACGCGAGGGCCAGGGCGCGCTGGCGGTGCTGATCGCCCGCGACGACCCGCTGGACACCTATCTCGTCCACCACCCCGACGCACTGTTCGCCACCCCCGTGGAGGCCACCGTCCTCGACCCCGACAACCCGCACGTGCTCGCCCCGCACCTGTGCGCGGCCGCTGCCGAGCTGCCGCTCACCGACGCCGACCTGGAGCTCTTCGGCCCGTCCAGCAAGCCGCTGCTGCCGGTGCTGGAACGCCGCGGGCTGCTGCGCCGCCGCAGCGACGGCTCCTGGTACTGGACCCGGCGGGAGCGTGCCGTGGACGGTGTCGACCTGCGCGGCAGTGGCGGCAGCCCCGTGCAGATCGTCGAGGCGGACACCGGGCGGCTGCTCGGCACGGTGGACGCGGAGGCCGCGCACACCACCGTGCACACCGGTGCCGTCCACCTGCACCAGGGGCGGACCTATCTGGTGCGGGAGTTCGACCTGGAGTCCTCGGTCGCCCTGGTCTCCCCCGCGAATCCGCCGTACACCACCTCCGCGCGGGACGTCACCTCGATCTCGATCCTGTCCACCGACACCACCGAGGAGTGGGGCGAGGCCCGGCTCTGCTTCGGCTCGGTGGAGGTGGTCAACCAGGTCGTCGGCTACCTGCGCAAGCGGATCTCCACCGGCGAGATCCTCGGCGAGAGCAAGCTCGACCTGCCGCCGCGCACCCTGCGCACCCGGGCCGTCTGGTGGACCGTCACCGAGGACCAACTCCTGGACGCCACGATCCCGTTCGACCAGCTGCCCGGTGCGGCGCACGCCGCCGAGCACGCCTCGATCGGCCTCCTTCCGCTGTTCGCCACCTGCGACCGCTGGGACATCGGCGGCGTCTCCGTCCCGCTGCATCCCGACACCGGCCTCCCGACCGTCTTCGTCTACGACGGCCACTCCGGCGGCGCGGGCTTCGCGGAGCGCGGCTTCCGCCGTGCCGTGGAGTGGCTGACCGCGACCCGGGACGCGATCGCCGCCTGCGAGTGCGACCGCGGCTGCCCGTCCTGCGTCCAGTCGCCCAAGTGCGGCAACGGCAACGAGCCGCTCGACAAGGCCGCCGCGATCCGCCTGCTCACCGTCCTCCTCGCCCACGCCCCCGACCGGCCGGAAACCGCCGACGCGACCGGCGACACCGACCCGGCCGACGGCACCGCCGGTTGACGGGTCGTCCGCTTCGGCGGTCTGGTCGGCCCAGGCCCACTGCGGGCCGGCCCGGGAGCGCGCCCGGGCCGGGCCGAGCGGGACGGGCAGGCCGTGGATCGGGACTTGGACGACCACCTCCACCGCGTCCTGGCCCGGCAGGACGCGGCAGGAGACGAGCTCGGCGCGTTCCTGGGCCCGCGTCAGCTCGGCGGCCCGACCGCAGCCGCCGTCCGGGTCGAGGAGCAGCCGGTCGGCGGCGGCCAGCGCGGCCAGGTCCGCCGCCGACTCGGCCCGGTGGCGGGCGGCCACCACCTGCCCCACCAGCAGGCAGGCCGAGAACACCGCCACCCCCAGCAGCCCCAGGGCGACCAGCCACAGGGTCGCCGAACCGCGGTCGGCCGGGGCGGACGGACGGTCTCGTTCCCTCACGGCGGGCACCTCCTCTCGTTTCTCAGCTGTCGTCGGTCGGTACGTCCTCGCGGGCGCTCACCGCGGTGGCGGTGAGGCGGACCGTCAGGAGTGCGGCGAGGCGGCCGGGGCCCGGGCAGGGGGCCTCGACGGTGACGCGGGCGGTGGCGGCGTCCAACGCGACGTCGACCTTCGCGCCCGCCGGGGCGGCCGACGCCGCGACCGCGGCGGCGTCGGCATCCCCTCGGGCGGCGGCCCGGGCACCGGCCCGGGCCGCGTCCACGCAGCGGATCTGGGCTCCGGCGGCGGCCACGCCCCAGATCAGCATGGCCGCGAGCAGCACCAGGGCGGGCAGGGCCACCGCCGTCTCGGCGGTGACCATCCCCGAGTCCGGCGACCTGCTGCGGCCTGCCCGGCGCTCAGGCCGTGTGCAGGGCACGGCCGAGGATCTCCGACAGCGCGCCGGAGACGGTGTCGCTGGTCACCACCTTGTAGAGCACCGCCGCGAAGGCACACGCCGCCACCGTGCCGATCGCGTACTCGGCGGCTATCCCTGCTTAGTTGCCGAGTCTCTTTCGAGGCTCCCCAGCGATGACCCCTGACGGGGATCTTGAATATCCATTGCACTTTATTGTGTCTCTATCTAGGGTCTCGATCATGTTCTTGATCTTCTTCAGCTCGGCGGACTGGGACCGCTGGGGCCTTGGAGGTCAGCCGCTCATTCCCGAGGGGATGCCCGTGCTGATCGACGACGACCTCCGCTTCGAGGACGCCGGCAGGCCCCGCGCCACCGTCGCGGCGAACCTCTGGCTCCGGGAGCTGCCGATCAGCGGCGCCCCCTCTCCCCGTACGTGGAAGACGTACGCGCAGGCTCTGAAGAGCTGGCTGGAGTTCCTCGCCAAGGTCGGAGTTCACCCGTTCGGGAGCCGGGAGGAGCTCCGGGCCGCACTCAGCGCCTTCTCGGAGTACCGCTTCTCCGGGCCGCTGGACGCGCGGTGGGACGGCACGACATGGAACCAGAGCATCAACACCGTGGCGCGGTTCTACCAGTGGGCGGCGGACGAACAGCACTGTGACGTCGTGCCGTTCAGCTACGCAATGGCTCGGCGGTACACCGAGTCCGGGGTACAGCTGGCCCGACGCAACACGGCGACGGTGCGGCGGGCGAAGCCCCACGTGACGCTGAAGTACCTGGAGCCGGACTTCCTGGACATGTTCCTCAAGGCCCTGGCCGGGCTTCAGCCGGACGGCGAACCGGACACCTTCCGAGGTCACCACCTGGGCCGGAACGCGGCGATGGGCAAGCTCGTGGTCTCCTCCGGCACGCGCGCACAGGAGTTCACTCACCTCCTGCGCTACGAACTTCCCCCAACTCCGCTGCGGGACAGCGGCGTTCCGGTCCCGTTTCCGCTGTCCGGGCAGATCACCAAGGGCAAGAAGCCGCGGACGACGTGGGTGGACTACGAGGCCCTGGCGGAGATGTGGCAGTACATCGACCTGGACCGGGCCGCGATCGCCGACGGTCGGACCTACATGCCTGAACTGCGGCTCGGCGAACCGCTGGTGGTCAGCGAGCCGGACTGGGAGGGCGGCAAGGTCAACGGCCGGCGCCAGTCCTGGCGCAAGCTCAACCTGGCCGAGCGCCTGCGGCTGGTAGCCGAGGACGGATCACCCGGCGTGATCGCGCTCCAGTCCGACGGAACTCCGTTCACCGACTGGGCGACCACGTTCCGTCGTACTTCGGAGCGCATCCGACGGGACTTCGAGCCGCGCTTCCCGACCGTGACACCACACACGCTGCGTCACACCTTCGCCATGGCGACGCTGGAGCGGCTGGTCCGGGGCTACTACCAGCGGGCCGCGGCCTTGGTCGCGGACACCGACGAGAACGCCGCCCTGGCGCTCTACCTGACCAAGCAAGACCCGCTGATGGTACTGCGCGACCTGTTGGGGCACAGCAGCGTGACCACCACGGAGATCTACGTCATGCGGCTGGACGTCCAGCGGGTCTACCGGGACCTGTACGCCGAGGTCGGCAACAAGAGCGGCTTGGAGGCTGCGGAGGCCGCAGCCGAGTTCGATGCGGAGGACGGCGAATGGTGACCCGGGTGGAGCACGACCCGCTGCGGGTGGAGTTCGACTTCCCCGACGGCACGCAGTGGACGGCCCGGCTCGAAGGGACCGCCAACCCGGCGCTCGCGGCGGAACTGGCAGCCGGGCTGGTGCAGTTGACGCATCCGCTGGGAGACGTCTCCCGGAAGGGGACGGCGATCCAGTACGCCTCGACGATCCGCAAGATGGCAGCTGCCCTGGCCGACGCCGGGTTCCAGGGCGGAGTCGCCGATCTGCGCAGGGGCCACATGCTGGAGTACTGGCTGGCGGCGACGCCGGCGCGGATCATGTACAGCCGGATGCTGCTGAAGGGGTGCGGCGAGCGGGTGGACGCCGAACTGCGCGCCCACCTGGTGGGCCGCGCGATCCGCAAGGCCCCGGCCTCGAAGCCGTGGCAGCCCTACAGCGAGGCCGAGTGGAAGGCGATCGAGACCGCCCTGCGCGAGCGGGTGGCGGCCTCGATATCGGCTCACCGGCAGGCGCTCACGCTGGCCGGGCACGGCCCGGACGGAGCCAACCGCGGCGTCAACCGGCAGAACCTGGCCTGGGTGATGCGCGAGCACGGCCCGCTGAGCCGTGTCGCGCTGGCCAGCGTGATGGAGGTGTCCCTCGACGCCCTGGTGCCGGCCAGCGCGGTGATCAACGAACTGCGCGATGCCCTGTTCCCGCCGGTGGACGCGGTGATCGCCGCCCGGTACCTGTTCGGCGTCTACAGCGGGGTGGTGCCGGACGGTATCCGCGACCTGGGGCTGGAGGACATGACCTGGGCCGGGGACCGCACCGTGCTGCTGAACTACATCAAGCACCGCCGGGGCCCGGAGTCGGTGAACCTGTCTTCGCGCGGGGTCCGGCTGTTGGAGCGGTGGTTGGAGTGCTCCGAACTGCTGCGCACGTTCGCCCCCGCGGAGACCGCAGCCCACCTGTGGATCTACCGGGACGTGAAGAACCGACCCGGCGGACCGGACGGGCAGATGGCGGTGCTGTCGTCGGTGGAGGCGCCGACCGCCGGGGTGCGCGCACGCAAGCGGCTGTTCGATGCGCTGGGCCTGCTCACGGACGACGGCAAGCCGTTGACGCTGCACGCCTCGCGCATCCGCACCACCTACCACAACCAGCTCTCCCGCCGGGGTTGGACGGGTCGCACGACGATCGACCCCAACCACACCGCGCGGGTGGAGGGCGGCCACTACGTGTCGGCTACGACGCCGGCCCAGAAGGACGCGCTGGAGTCGATCATCGAGGACGCCCAGGCGGATCTTCTGCGCCGTACCCGTCCGCCGGTGCTGCTGACCGACGAGGAGGCGGCCGACTTCGTGGCTGCCCAGCCGCAGGAGGCCGAGCGGCTCGGCCTGGACGAGGCTGCCCTGGCCGAGCTGCTGGGCGGGGAGATGGACGTGTTCACCGCCTCGTGCGCGAACCAGCTCGCGGGACTGCACGGGCCGAAGGGCAAGCCCTGTCCGGCCCGGCCGTGGGTGTGCCTGATGTGCCCGTTGGCGGTGTTTCTTCCCCGTCACGCGCCGAACCTGCTGCGGCTGAAGGCGTACTTCGCCCGCCAGTCGAGGCGGATGACCACCCAGCAGTTCCTGGCCGTCTTCGGCCCCTACGCCGACCGGCTCGACCACGACATCCTGACCCGCTTCGACGAACGCACCCTGGCCCAGGCCGCCGGCGTGGTCGAGGACACCGACGCCGAGCTGCCGCTCCGCCCCGAGGAAGGAACCACCGCACAGTGACCGCCGTCGTCTTCCTGGAGCCTGTGACCGTCACCACCGCCAGCGGGCCGATCCCGGCCGACTGGGCCCGCAGGTCCGTGTTCGCGGGCGAGGACATCTGCCGGGCCGCCGGCTGGGAGGTGACCGACGGCGCCCACCGGCCCAACTTCGACGAGGACCTGTGGGACCTGGCCGGACTGGCCCATCTGCCGCGCTCGATCCGCGCCAGCGCCAAGCGCCTGGACTTCTCCAAGATCACTGACCCTGCCTTCCGGCTCACCGCCAAGGAGTACCTCTTCGCCCTGATCGCGCCCCAGCACCAGCGGGTCATCGAACTGCCCGATGCCTTCCGCGACTCGCGCAAGCCCACCACCTGCTACAACGCGCTCGGGCACCTGGCGAACTGGCTGAACTGGCTGACCGGGCAGGGCCTGGGCTCGCTCACCGAGGTACTCCAGGAGCACTGCGATGCCTACCGGACGAGCCGTCGCCGCCGCAGTGGCGACGGCCCGCTCGCCCCCGGAGCCATGGTCGGCGTGCTGCAGCCGGTGCAATACCTCGCCTTCTACCGCGACCTGTTCACCGCGGATTCCTACCTGCCCGGGTTCGTGCCGTGGAAGGGCCACACCGTCAGCGAGGTCGCCGGCTGGCAGCCCGGCCGGGTCAACTCCGCCCCGGCGGTGCCCGACGCGGTCTTCCAGCCCACCGTCGCCGCCGCGCTGTACCTGGTGGAGACCATCGGGCCGCACCTGGCCGCCGAGTTCGAGACGATGCTGCGTGTGCACGAGGAGGGGCAGTCAGGCTCGCTGCTGGAGCAGTTGTCGCCGTCGACCTACGAGGTGCTGCGCGAGGCCCTCGAGCGGTACGTGCGCGAGAAGGTGCCGCTGCCGCGCATCGACACCCCGCGGATCAAGGTTCGGCTCACCATGGGCTGGGACGCCGACGACCCGCTGCTGGAGGTCAACACCCACCGCGTGGTCCACCGGGCCACCGGCCGCGGGGGCATGGCCAGAGGGCTGGTGGAACAGACCCGGCCGCTGTGGGAGAACGCCCTGGCCCTGGCCGGCCTAGAGGAGGAGTTCGGCCGGGACGCCGCGCTGGTGCCCCGCGCCGACGACGACGCGACGCCGGTGCCGTGGACCCTGCCGACCTCGGCCCACGACCTGCGCCGCCTGCACTTCGTGGTCCTGGGCGCGTGCCGGCTGGTGACCGCCGCGCTCAGCGGCATGCGGGCCAGCGAGCTGGACGAGATCAGCGCCGACTCCCCGTTGGAACCGGTCACCGTCCCCGGCGGCACCCAGCGTTTCCGTCTGGCCAGCAAGCTGATCAAGGGACAGGTCCTCGGCGGGGTCCGCGAGGAGTGGGTCGTGCTGGAGCCCGCCTACCGGGCGGTGCAGCTGGCCGCCCGCCTCAACCGGGCCAGTGGCCAGGAGCGGGCCTTCGCCATGGCCACCATGGACTACATTCACCAGCGGCTGCGCGCGTGGGTGAACGGCCCTGACGGGCAGCGCCTGGGGCTCGCCCCGATCCCGGCCGGGCCGGTGAACGGCCGGATGCTGCGGCGGACCGTCGCGCTGGCCATCGCGCACCGTCCCGGCGGACTGCTCGCGGCCAAGATCCAGCTCAAGCACCTGTCGGTGGTCACCACCGAGGGCTACGCGCACCGGCCCGGAGGCTCCCAGGCCGCGCTGCTGAGCGACATCGAACAGGCCGAGCAGGAACGCAACCTCGAACTGACCACGGCCGCCTGGCGCGACTACCAGCAGGGCCGCATGCCCGCCGGCCCCGGCGCGCGGGACCTGATCGCGGCCTTCGAGCACATCGACGCCGAGCTCGCCGACCACACCCCGGGGGCGGCGTCCGTGCTCGACAGCGATCGCCGCCTGGAGAACCTGCTGCGCAAGCAGGCCAAGCACCTCCACCTGGGGACCGCGAACTACTGCTGGTTCCGCGACCCGGCCAAGGCCCTGTGCCTGCGGCTGGCCGGCACCCCGAAGGCGGACAAGCCGCTGGCCGGGATGTGCGACTCGGCCCGCTGCTCTCAGGCCACCCACCACCCGTGCCACCTGCCGGTGTGGGAGGGTCAGGTCGCCGGCAACCAGGTGTTCCTGGGCAACCCGCGCTTCCCGAAGGCGGAGAAGGCCCGGCTGATGCCGGAGATCGAACGAGCTCTGCGCGTGGTCGAGGAGATCAAGGCCGCCGCGAAGCTGACGGAAGGAGCCGCCTGACCATGGCGCGGATCAACGAGGAGACCCGCACCCGCAACGAAGAGGCAATCCGCGCGGCAGCCGACCGGCTGCTGCGCGGAGAACTCCCCCCGGGCGGCAAATGCGACCTCAAAACACTCGCCGCCGAGGCGGGAGTGACCCGCACCGGCTTCTACCCGAAGAAGAACCGGGACGGCACCGAACGGCCCGGCCCCTACCAGCACCTCGCCGAGGAGTTCGAACGGCGGCTGGCCGCCCTCCAGGACGCCGGGGAGATCGTCGACCCGCGCGAGGCCCAGATCACCCGACTCAAGGCCGACAACGCCGACCTGCGCGGGCGCGTCACCCGGCTGGACGCCCGGGTCACGGAACTGGTGGAGTTCCAGACCCTGGCCGTGTCCCGGATCGCCGCCCAGCACGAGGAGATCGAGCGCCTGCGCAAGACCCTCGCCAACCAGGGGAACATCACCACCCTGCCCGTCCGGGCGCGCGTGGACCCCAACCGGGCACCCCGGTAGAGGCGGTCCGCCTACCACTGACGATCAAAGTCGAGACGGTCTGGGATGATGACGGCCGTGGGCGTCCAGGCGCGACTCCTGCCGGGAGATCCGCTCACTGATCGCGGTGATCACCAAGCCCTGCGCATCCAGCCGCCGGTCCACCGACC
>NZ_JBSGDD010000062.1:0-20847 GCF_053602195.1 Kitasatospora sp. NPDC004531
GCCCGGTTACATTCCGAACCCGGAAGCTAAGCCTCACAGCGCCGATGGTACTGCAGGGGGGACCCTGTGGGAGAGTAGGACGCCGCCGAACAATTTTTCTGGGAAAGCCCCCCGCCATTCTTGGCGGGGGGCTTTTTCGCGTTTTCAGGGTTGCCCGCGCGGGGGGTTGGAGGCAGACTGCCCGTCATCGAGATTGGTCCAGACCATCGGCGGCGGGAGGGCTTCGGGGGAATGGGAGCGGACGGGTGGGGTTCGCCTGCGGGGGTTCGGCGGGCGGGTCAGCACGGGGTGGTGCTGGGCGCTGCTGCTGTGACGGTGTTGGTGGCGGTGGCGGTGTTGACGGCGCTGACCGCCCTGACCGGGAGTTCGGTGGCGCAGGGGATGCGGCACCGGTTGGCGGCGGATTCCCGGTTCTCGCTGTCGGTGTCGGGGCGGTACGTCGAGGGCGGCGACACGGCGGCGGACGCGTCGGTGCGGGCGGCGTTGCACCGGGCGTTGCCGGGGATGCCGGCGGAGATCGAGGTGGCGCTGCACGGGACGATGCCGCTCCGGACGCCGTTGCCGGAGGTGGCGGGGGCGGCGTCCTCCTCGTTGGGGCTGGCGATGGTGCCGTTGGCGGTGACGGATCCGCAGCGGGTGGCGGAGTTGGCGCAGGGGGCCTGGCCGACGGGGCTGGAGCAGGTGGCGGTCTCGGAGGCGGCGGCGCGTCGGCTGGGGGTGTCGGTGGGGGCGAAGCTGCCGTTGACGCTGCCGTCGGGGGCGATGTCGGCGGTGACGGTGAGCGGCGTGTACCGGGAGCTGCCGGCGGCGGAGCGGCTGTGGCGGGCGTGGGGGCCGACGTCCTCGACGGAGTCGCGGACGGGGTTGCTGCTGGCGTCCCAGGAGTTCCTGCGGACGCATCCGCTGCTGCGTGACGAGGTCGACGTCCAGTGGACGGCGCTGCCGGAGCCGGGGCAGTTGCGGCCGGAGGGGCTGGGGCTGCTGCGGGAGCGGGTGGAGCGGCTGACGGGGGGTGATGTGAATCGGGCGGTGTTCCGCGGGGCGGAGCCTTCGCTGAAGAGTCTGCGGTCGTCGAGCAACCTGCCGGCGGCGTTGGCCGATCTGCGGTCGCCGATGATGGTGGCGCGGTCGGGGATGCTGGTGCCGGTGACGATGCTGGCGGTGCTGTCGGCGGTGACGATGGTGTTGACGGCACGTCAACTCACCGATTTCCGGCGGGCGGAGCTGCTGTTGCAGTTGGCGCGCGGTTCGGGCCGGGCGCGGCTGTTGGGTGCTGCGGCGGCGGAGTGGGCGCTGTGCACGGTGCCGGCGGCGCTGCTGGGCGTGTGGGCGGCGGGGCCGCTGCTGCGGCTGCTGGAGCGGCTGGGGCTGCCGGTGGACGGGGCGGCCGACCAGGCGGCCGGCCCGGCGGCGTGGGCGGTGGCGGGCGTCGCGCTGGTGCTGCACGGGTGTGCGGCGCTGCTGCCGGTGCTGTGGACGTCGGACGGCGGTGAGCGGGAGACCCCGTCGCGCGGTGGCCGGCGGGCGGTGGCGCAGCGGGCCGGGGCGGATCTGGTGCTGGCGGCGGTGGCGGTGCTGGCGTACCTGCAACTGCGGCAGTACGAGGGCCTGTTGAGTCCGGCGTCGAGTGCGGTGGGGTTCGATCCGGTGCTGGTGGCGGCGCCGGTGGTGATGACGGTGGCGGCGGCGTTGCTGTTGTTGCGGCTGTTGCCGCCGTTGGGGCGGGCGTTGGAGTCGTTGGCGGGGCGTGGGCGGGGTCTGGTGGCTCCGTTGAGCGGTTGGCAGGTGAGTCGGGGCCGGGCGGGTCAGGCGGCGCCGGTGCTGCTGATGGCGTTGGCGTTGGCGGTGGGGGCGTTGACGACGACGGCGATCGCGGGCGAGGGGCCGAGCGATCGGGATCGGGCGGCGTTCGAGCTGGGCGCGGATCTGCGGGTGACGGGCGGGGAGTTGCCGCCGGGCGCGCGACGGGGGGCGCTGGCGGCGGTGCCGGGGGTGGCGGCGGTGACGCCGGTGGCCGAGGCGGCGGGTCAGGTGGACGGCGCGGAGGCGGTGGTGCTGGCGGTGGACACGGCGGCGGTGCAGCCGGTCGCGACTTCGGAGCGGATGGTGCCGGGGGCCTGGACGCACAGCGTTCCGGCGGTCCGGGCGGATCTCGAACCGGGTTCGCTGGCGGGGCAGTTGGCGTTGTTGCGGAAGGACGTGCCGGTGCACGGGATGCCCTTGGAGGGGCGTCCGTCGGAGGTGAAGGCGCGGGTGGCGGTGTCGGCGGCGGACCGGGTGGGGGCGGTCCGGCTGGTGGTGCGGGTGGAGGATGCGAGCGGCCTGGTGACGGAGGTGCAGGCGGAGGTGGCGGCGGACGGCGTGGCCCGGACGGTGTCGCTGCCGTTGGCGTCGGGGTCGCTGCACTATCCGTTGCAGGTGACGGGGTTGGGGCTGCGGACGGCGGCGCGGGGCTTTCCGCGGGCGACGCTGCGGCTGACGGTGTCGGGCATCGAGGGGGCGACGGTGCCGGCGGGGGCGCGCTGGGTGGACGTCACCCGGGGCGACGTCAGTGCGAGCGGCCTGGGGTGTCCGGGGCAGTCGGTGGTGGAGCCGAGCTCGCGGCGGATCGACGCGGGCGTCTGCGAGATCGAGGACGCCGAGGCGGGCAGGCTGCTGTCGGCGGTGGTGCGCGGGGCGGAGCCGGCGCAGTTGGAGGCGGCGGACGGGGTGTCGTTCGGGCTGGCACCGGCGGATACGCCGAAGCGGGTGCAGGGGATGAGCCGGACCGGGTTCCTGGTGCCGGCGCTGGTGAACGAGGCGTTCCTGCGCGGGACGCATTCCGTGCGGGGCGGTGTGGTGCGGCTGAGCGCCGGTGACGAGGACCAGTTCGGCCTGCGGATCGTCGGGGTGCTGCCCGACGTCCCGGGCGGCGGCGACCGGGATCGGCCGCAGGCGCTGGTGGACCTGCCGGCGCTGTCGGCGGCGCGGGCGGAGCTGGGGCTGCCGCCGGTGACGGACGGGTGGTGGCTGCTCGCGGCGGAGTCGAGGTCGGGGATGGCGGAGGCGGAGCGGGTGATCGCGGCGGATCCGCGGCTGGGCCGGGTGGAGAGCGTCCGGTCGGTGGCCGAGGAGCTGTCGGCGGATCCGTTCCGGTCGGGGCGGCGCAGTGCGCTGGTGCTGTCGCTGGTGTTGTCGCCGGTGTTCGCGGTGGCCGGGTTCACGGTGCACGCGGTGGGGTCGGCGCGGGCGCGGCGGCGGGAGTTCGCGGTGCTGCGGGCGATCGGTGTGCGGCGCCGGCAGTTGGCGGGGGTGCTGCGGTTGGAGCAGTTGGTGGTGGTGGGTTTCGCGGTGCTGCTGGGCGGGGCGCTGGGGGTGGCGTTGGCGGCGGTGGTGCTGCCGTTGATCGTGGTCGACGGCGGTGGCCGGGCGGTGTTCCCGTCGCTGGAGTTGACGGTGGGCTGGGGTTGGACGGCGGCGGTGGTGCTGGCGACCGGCCTGGGGGTGGCCGCGGTGGTGCTGGTGCTGTCGCGGATGTTGGCGCGGGTGGATCTGGCGCGTGAGCTGCGGGCGGGGGAGAGCGGATGAGCGGGCGGGGCGGGTTCGGGGGCTGGCGTCCGGCGCTGCGGGAGGCCCGGGCGGGGTGGCCGGTGCTGGTGGTGCTGGCGGTGCTGTCGGCGGTGCTGACGGTGGCGTCGCTGCTGTGGCCGCCGGTGTTCGACGGCCTGGCGACGAAGGAGTTGGCCCGCCGGCTGGTGGTGGGGCAGGTGGACGGTCCGCTGGTGGTGGCCCGGGCGTCGTTGAACGCGCCGCGGGACCGGACGGGGCAGTCCACGGCGCCGCAGTTCGGCACGTTGGACAGCGACCTGACGCGGGTCGGGGAGGGCGTCCGGCAGGGTGCGACGGGCGAGTTGGCGCACACCCTGGTGCGGGTGTCGGGCTGGGTGCAGAGCGACGGCCTGGCGCTGTCCGGAGACGGGGTGCCCAGGCCGCACGGCACGGATGGCCAGGTGTCGCTGGCGTACGCGCAGGACGCCGCCGACCGGGTGCGCTGGGTGGCGGGCCGGGCGCCGGGGCAGCCGGCGGGCGCGAAGGAGGCGCCGATCGAACTCGGCATGTCGCGCCACGGGTTGGAGAAGTTCGGCCTGGCGGTCGGCCAGAAGGTGCTGATGTCGGGGCGGACGGGGGCCACCGAGGCGGTGGTCGTCGGCGAGTTCGCGCCGCTCGACGGCTCGGACGACCTGTGGCGTGAACTCCCGTTGCTGAACGAGCCGATGGACGCGCCGGAGCCGAACGGGTACGTCCGCTACGGGCAGGCGATGGTCGCCCCGGCGGGGCTGGAGGCGTTGGAGGCGCGCGGGTCGCTGTCGCTGTCGGCGACCTGGGCCGTGGAGGCGGCGGAGCAGCCGTGGGGGACCGGCGGCACCGCCGCCGGCGTGCGTGAACTGTCCGGCGGAATACGGGAGTTCAGCAGGGCGGCGGTGACCAGGGTGTGCGGCGAGATCGTCTCGGACGGGCTGCCCTGCCCGGCGGGCGTGCGGACGGTGTCGCCGCCGCAGGTGCAGGAGCGGCTGTCGGTGCTGGTGGACCGGTTCGCGGACCAGCGGGCCCGCACGGTGACGCTGCAGTCCTTCGCGCTGGCCGGGCTGTTGGCGATCGGGGTGGCCACGGCGGTGGCGGCGGCCCGGCTGGGTGCGCGGCGCCGGGAGGGGGCGCTGGCGCTCCAGCGGGCGCGCGGGGCGGGTGAGCCCGCGCTGGCGGCGGTGCGGCTGCTGGAGGCCGTTCCGGCGGTGCTGCTGGGGGTGTTGGCGGGCTGGGCGGTGTCCGGGCCGTTGGCCGGGGGCCGTCCGCTCGGTGCGTGGTGGCCGGTGTCGGCGACGGCCGTGCTGGTCGCGGCCGCGCCCGCGGTGGCGGTGTGGTGGCAGGGCCGGGCGGTGCGCCGGGCGGGCCGGGAGCCGGTGCGGCGGCGGGGCGTGAAGCGGGCGTTGGGCCTGTCCGGCCGGCCGGTCGCGGAGGGTGCGGTGCTGGCGTTGGCGGTGGTGGGCGTGCTGCAGCTGCGGCTGCGCGGTGCGGCGCCGTCCGGAGCGGCCGGTCCGGATCTCCAACTGGCGCTGGTGCCGGTGGTGTTGGGCCTGGCGGTGGTGGTCGTGGTGCTGCGGGTGTACCCGGTGCCGCTGCGGGCGCTGACCGGCTGGGCGCGGCGGGGGCGCGGCACGGTGGCGCTGGTCGGCCTGTCGCAGGCGGGCCGGCGGTCCGCGGCGGCGGCGACCGCGCTGCTGGTGCTGGTGCCCGCGCTGGGCTGCGCGGTGTTCGGCGCGCTGGTGTCGGGGACGGTCCGCGAGGGCCGGCTGGAGGCCGCGCAGTGGCGCACCGGCGGTGACGCGGTGGTCCTCGGTCCGGCCCAACGCCCTTTGCCGCTGGAGGAGTTGGCGAAGGTCCCGGGTGTCGGCGGGGTGCTGCCGGTGCGCGGTGGTGTGGCGTCGCTGACCGCCGACGAGGACGGTTCGGCGGTCAAGGGCGTGGGCCTGGTCGGGGTGGACCAGGCGGTGCTGGCGAAGCTGGAGCCGGGCTCCCCGGTGGCGGCGGCGCTGGCCGGCGCGGGCCTGTCGGCGCCGCTCGCCGCCGGGGCGGAGCTGCCCGCGCTGGCCGACGCCAGGACGGCGGCGCGCTTCCCGGAGGGGTCGTTCGACGCGGACGCGGGGTCGACCAGGTTCCGGGTCCGGATCGTCGGCGTGCTGCCCGCCGGGGCGGAACGCGACCGGGCGCTCGGCCCGGTGGTCGGCGAGGTCGCCGGCGGGCCCCTGCTGGTCTTCGGCGGCCCGGCGGCCGAGCGCCTGCCCGGCCAGACCGGCCGGCGCAACGCGGCGGTGCTGTTCGCCGACCCGGGCCGCCCGGGCTCGGCGGAGGGCGCCCGGCGGATCGACGCCGACCGCCTGCGGGCGGTGGTGGCGTCGTCGGCGGCGACCGGGGGCGCGGGCGGCGGCGGGGGCGTGGGCGGTGCGGTGCTGCGCGGCGCGCCGGTCGAAGTCCGGGATCTGGCGCAGCAGTTGAGGGAGTCGACGGAGGACGGGCTGGTGCCCGCGCTGGAGCTGGCGTTCCGCGCGGCGGCGGCGATCGGCCTGCTCCTCGGGCTGGCCGCGGTCGTGCTGGAGCTGCTGCTCGGCTCCGCGGAACGCGGCCGGACGCTGGCCTACCTGCGGACGCTGGGGCTGGGCGCGAGGGCGGCGGCGGGCGTCCAACTGGTGCAGCTGCTCCCGGTGATGGCGGCGGCCGTGATCGGTGGGACGCTGCTCGGCCTGGGCCTGCCGTGGCTGCTGGGCCCGGCCCTGGAGCTGCGCGCGTTCACGGCGGGGCCGGGGGCGCCGGCGCTCGCCCCGGACTGGACGGCCGTCGCCGCGGCCGCGCTGGGCCTGCTGGTGCTGGTCCCGTGCGCCGCCGCCCTGGAGGGCGCGGCGGGGCGGCGTCGCGTCCCGCAGCTGCTGCGGCTCGGTGAAGGGGCGCAGTAGCCGTGCGGGCCCGCCGGGGCTGTCGGTGGCGCGCGGTAGGTTCTTCGTCGCGGTGTGTCCTGATTGCTTGTGAGGTGTCCGGTGCAGCTGGCGCAGGTGGAGGGGGTCCTGGAGCGGATCACGTACGCCAATGAGGAGACGGGGTACACGGTCGCGCGGGTGGACACCGGGCGGGGGGCGAACGACCTGTTGACGGTGGTCGGGGCGCTGCTCGGGGCGCAGGTGGGGGAGAGTCTGCGGCTGTTCGGGCGGTGGGGGTCGCATCCGCAGTACGGGCGGCAGTTCACGGTGGAGAACTACACGACGGTGCTGCCGGCCACCGTGCAGGGCATCCAGCGGTATCTGGGCTCGGGGCTGATCAAGGGCATCGGGCCGCGGTTCGCGGAGCGGATCGTGGCCCGGTTCGGGGTGGAGACCCTGGAGGTGATCGAGAACGAGCCGAAGCGGTTGATCGAGGTGCCGGGCCTGGGCCCGAAGCGCACGAAGATGATCGCCAAGGCGTGGGAGGAGCAGAAGTCCATCAAGGAGGTGATGGTCTTCCTGCAGAGCGTCGGGGTGTCGACGTCGCTGGCGGTGCGGATCTACAAGCAGTACGCGGACGCGTCGATCGGGGTGGTGAAGAACCAGCCGTACCGCCTGGCGGCGGACGTGTGGGGCATCGGCTTCCTGACGGCGGACCGGATCGCGCAGGCGGTGGGCATCCCGCACGATTCGCCGGAGCGGGTGAAGGCGGGCCTGCAGTACGCGCTGTCGCAGTCGACCGACCAGGGGCACTGCTACCTGCCGGAGGAGCGGCTGATCGCGGACGGCGTGAAGCTGCTGCAGGTGGACGTGGGCCTGGTGATCGACTGCCTGGCGGAGCTGGTCGCCGCGGAGGGGGTGGTGCGCGAGCGGCTGCCGGGCGGCGACGGGCAGCCGATCACCGCCGTGTACCTGGTGCCGTTCCACCGGGCGGAGATCTCGCTGGCGGCCCAGCTGGTGCGGCTGCTGCGGGCGGGCGAGGACCGGATGCCGTGGTTCCGCGAGGTGGACTGGCCGGCGGCGCTCGGCTGGCTGGCGAAGCGCACGGGCGCCGAACTCGCCCCGGAGCAGGAGCAGTCGGTGCGCCTGGCGCTGACCGAGAAGGTCGCGGTGCTGACCGGCGGGCCGGGCTGCGGCAAGTCGTTCACGGTGAAGTCGATCGTCCAGCTGGCGTTGGCGAAGCGCGCGAAGGTGGTGCTGGCGGCGCCGACCGGGCGGGCGGCGAAGCGGCTGGCGGAGCTGACCGGCGCGGAGGCGTCCACGGTGCACCGGCTGTTGGAGCTGAAGCCCGGCGGCGACGCGGCGTTCGACCGGGACCGGCCGCTGGACGCGGACCTGGTGGTGGTGGACGAGGCGTCGATGCTGGACCTGATCCTGGCGAACAAACTGGTCAAGGCGGTCGCCCCGGGCGCGCACCTGCTGTTCGTGGGGGACGTGGACCAGCTGCCGTCGGTGGGCGCGGGCGAGGTGCTGCGCGACCTGCTGTCGCCGGGCAGCCCGATCCCGTCGGTGCGGCTGACCCGGATCTTCCGGCAGGCGCAGCAGTCCGGCGTGGTGGTGAACGCGCACCGGATCAACGAGGGCCTGCCGCCGCTGACGGACGGCCTGCCGGACTTCTTCCTGTTCGCGGAGGACGACGCGGAGCGCGCGGCGGGCCTGACGGTGGACGTGGTGGCCCGGCGCATCCCGCAGCGTTTCGGGCTGGACCCGCGGCGCGACGTCCAGGTGCTGGCGCCGATGCACCGCGGCCCGGCGGGGGCGGGGGCGCTGAACACGCTGCTCCAGTCGGCGGTCACGCCGGCCCGGGAGGGGCTGGCGGAGCGACGGTTCGGCGGGCGGACGTTCCGGGTGGGCGACAAGGTGACGCAGATCCGGAACAACTACGACAAGGGGCGCAGTGGCGTCTTCAACGGCACCGTGGGCGTGGTGACGTCGCTGAGCGTCGACGACCAGCGGCTGACGGTGCTGACCGACGAGGACGAGGAGATCGGCTACGACTTCGACGAGTTGGACGAGTTGGCGCACGCGTACGCGGTGACGATCCACCGTTCGCAGGGCAGTGAGTACCCGGCGGTGGTGATTCCCGTCACGACCTCGGCGTGGACGATGCTCCAGCGCAACCTGCTGTACACCGCGGTGACGCGGGCGAAGAAGCTGGTGGTGCTGGTGGGGTCCAGGAAGGCGATCGGGCAGGCGGTGCGGGCGGTGAGCGCGGGCCGGCGGCACTCGGCTCTGGACCACAGATTGGCGGCCGGGCATGGATCAGGGGGTACGGTACGTTCAGAGGTTGTCTTGACGTGAAGAGATTTAGGGCGGAACCTGGTCTGGTGCCGATCTTGTCCGGTTCACACCGGCTGCGGCAGCAGAGTTTGTAGGCCCTGGTCCTTTCCGGGGTCGCCCCCGGTGCGCGGCCGTCCTTCGGGTGGGGGATCGTTGAGACAGTCAGGGCAGTCGGATGAGGACCAATTTCGTCGGTGAGGAAGACGTGAGCGACAAATCGGTAGTACTGCGGTACCAGGACGGCGAGTACGAGTTCCCCGTCGTCGAGAGCACTGCGGGCAACGCCGGCTTCGACATCTCGAAGCTGCTTCCGCAGACCGGCCTGGTCACCCTGGACAACGGTTTCGGCAACACCGCCGCCAACAAGTCCGCGATCACCTTCATTGACGGTGACGCCGGCATCCTGCGTTACCGCGGCTACCCGATCGAGCAGCTGGCCGGCGAGGCCAACTTCATCGAGACCGCCTACCTGCTGATCAACGGTGAACTGCCGAACGCCGGCGAGCTGGCCGCGTTCAGCAACGAGATCACCCAGCACACCCTGCTGCACGAGGACGTCAAGCGCTTCTTCCAGGGCTTCCCGCGGGACGCGCACCCGATGGCGATGCTGTCCTCGGTGGTCGGCGCGCTCTCCACCTTCTACCCGGAGAGCCACAACCCGTTCGACGCGGACCAGCGCCACCTGTCGACGGTGCGCCTGCTGGCGAAGCTGCCGACGATCGCGGCGTACGCGTACAAGAAGGCGGTGGGCCAGCCCTTCGTCTACCCGCGCAACGACCTCGGCTACGTCGAGAACTTCCTGCGGATGACCTTCGCCGTCCCGGCCGAGGACTACGAGCTGAACCCGGTCGTGGTCAACGCCCTGGACAAGCTGTTCATCCTGCACGCCGACCACGAGCAGAACTGCTCCACCTCGACGGTGCGCCTGGTCGGCTCCTCGCACGCCAACCTGTTCGCCTCGATCTCGGCGGGCATCTCGGCGCTGTGGGGCCCGCTGCACGGCGGCGCCAACCAGGCCGTGCTGGAGATGCTGGAGCAGATCCAGAAGGACGGCGGCGACGTCGACGCCTTCATCCGCAAGGTGAAGAACCGCGAGGACGGCGTCAAGCTGATGGGCTTCGGCCACCGCGTCTACAAGGCGTTCGACCCGCGCGCCGCGCAGGTCAAGGTGCTCGCCCACGAGGTGCTGGCCCAGCTCGGCAAGTCCGACGAGCTGCTGGAGATCGCCCTCAAGCTGGAGGCGCACGCGCTCCAGGACGACTTCTTCGTCTCGCGCAAGCTCTACCCGAACGTGGACTTCTACACGGGTCTGATCTACCGCGCGATGGGCTTCCCGACCAGCATGTTCACCGTGCTGTTCGCGCTCGGCCGGCTGCCCGGCTGGATCGCCCAGTGGCACGAGATGATCAAGGACCCGACCAGCCGGATCGGCCGCCCGCGGCAGATCTACACCGGCGTCGAGATCCGCGACTACGTGCCGCTCGACGCCCGCTGAGCGAGCCGCACCCGGTACGTACGAAGGGGCCCGGCCCCCTGCCACCCGATGAGGGAGGCGGGGGCCGGGCCCCTTCGTCGCGTCTCGTGCGGCGCGGCGCACGTCGTCGTGTGTCTCTGTGCGGCGCGGCGCACGTCGTCGTGTGTCTGTGCGGTGTGGCGCACGGCGCCCGGGACGATCCGGGTGGGGAACGGCCGCTCAAAGCAATCCCCGGGCTCCCGGCTCCGGCCCGGCGCCGTGCGCGAAGGCCGCCGACGAATCGACGACCGTCCGGGGCCCGCCGGAGCCCCGCTCTACAAAAGGTAAGACGTACCAGGGGGCGCAGAGTTACGCCAGGGGGGTGTGAGTTGCCTCTCTCCACTCTCCGTGTGCATCCGCGCACCCGTACGGCGGAGCGCATATCACACCGCACGCCCGCTGCGCGCCTTCACCCACCCCGCAGACGCCGCAACCCAGCGTGATAGGAATCGTGGCAATCCGGTACGGACCGCCTGCCATCCGCTGAGCGGTGAACGGTCAGGGAGGGAGTGCGCTGTGGCCAGGAACGTTGTAGTCACCGGTGGAGGCACCGGAATCGGTTTCGAGGTGGCCCGGCGCTTCGCCGAGGCCGGCGAGCGGGTGGTGATCGTCGGCCGCCGCCCCGGGGTCCTCGACCACGCCGCCGCCGAGCTCGGCCCGAACGTCACCCCGCTGGTCTGCGACCTGGCCGACCCGGACGCCGTGGAGGCCGCGCTGGCCGCGCTGCCCGCCCGGATCGACGTCCTGGTCAACAACGCGGGCAGCCGGGAGACCGTGTTCGGGGCCGGCCCGCACGCCGTACTGGCCCGCTGGCGGGGCGACTTCGAGCGCAACGTGCTGACCGCCGTGCTGCTCACCGAGTCCATCCGCGACCGGCTCACCCCCGGCTCCGGCCGGGTCGTCACGGTCTCCTCGATCGCCGCGCTGCGCGGCGCCGGCTCGTACGGGGCGGCGAAGGCCTCGCTGCACGCCTGGAACAACTTCCTGGCCGCCCAGCTCGGCCCGTCCGGCATCACCGCCAACATCGTCGCCCCCGGCACCGTGGCGGGCACCGAGTTCTTCGGGCCGCGCCTGGACGAGGCGGAGGTCGCCCGCCGTTCGGCGCGTACCCTGCTCGGCCGGATCGGCGAGTCCGGGGAGGTCGCCGCCGCCGTGTGCTTCCTGGCCTCCGCGGAGGCCGGGTTCATCACCGGCGAGATCCTGCACTGCAACGGCGGGGAACTGCTCGGCCGTTGAGGCCCTCCGGTCAGGCCGGCCGGAACTTGCGCAGGCGCAGGCTGTTGGTGACCACGAAGACCGAGGAGAACGCCATCGCGGCGCCCGCGACCACCGGGTCGAGCAGGCCGGTGGCGGCCAGCGGGATCGCGGCCACGTTGTAGGCGAAGGCCCAGAACAGGTTGCCCTTGATGGTGGCCAGGGTGCGGCGGGAGAGCCGGATCGCGTCGGCGGCCGAGCGCAGGTCGCCGCGGACCAGGGTCAGGTCGGCGGCCTCGATGGCGGCGTCGGTGCCGGTGCCGATCGCCAGGCCGAGGTCGGCCTGGGCGAGCGCGGCCGCGTCGTTGACGCCGTCGCCGACCATCGCCACCGTCCGGCCCTCCTGCTGGAGGCGGCGCACGGTGGCGACCTTGTCCTCGGGCAGCACCTCGGCGATCACGTCCTCGGCGGGGATGCCGACCTCGGCGGCCACCGACTCCGCGACCGCCCGGTTGTCGCCGGTCAGCAGGAGGGGGCGCAGGCCCAGCGCCCGCAGTTCGGCGATCGCCTCCTCGCTGGTCGGCTTCACCGCGTCCGCGACCTCCAGCACGGCCCGCGCCGCGCCGTCCCAGGCGACCGTGACGGCGGTGCGGCCGGCCCGTTCGGCGGCCGTCCTGGCCCCGGCGAGGGCGGGCGGCAGCGGCAGGTCGGCGAGCAGCGCGGCGCGGCCGGCCAGCACCGCGTGGCCGTCGACCGTGCCCCGCACGCCCAGGCCGGGGACGTTCTCGAAGCCCTCGACCGGCTTCGGACCGCCGAACCGCTCCTCGGCGGCGGCGGCCACGGCCCGGGCGATCGGGTGCTCGGAGGCGTGCTCCAGCGCGCCGGCCAGCCGCAGCGCCTCGTCCTCGGTGGTGCCCTCGGCGGTGTGCACGGCGGTCAGGGTCATCCGGCCGGTGGTGACGGTGCCGGTCTTGTCGAGGAGGACGGTGTCGACCCGGTGGGTCTGCTCCAGCACCTCGGGGCCCTTGATCAGGATGCCGAGCTGGGCGCCGCGGCCGGTGCCGACCATCAGGGCGGTCGGGGTGGCCAGGCCGAGGGCGCAGGGGCAGGCGATGATCAGCACCGCGACGGCGGCGGTGAACGCCTCGGTGGGGCTCCCGCCGGCGAGCAGCCAGACGGTCAGGGTGCCGAGGGCGATCAGGATGACGGCGGGCACGAAGACGGCGGAGATCCGGTCGGCGAGGCGTTGCGCGGCGGCCTTGCCGTTCTGTGCGTCCTCGACCAGCTTGGCCATCCGGGCGAGCCGGGTGTCCGCACCGATGCGGGTGGCCTCGACCACCAGGCGGCCGCCCGCGTTGACGGTCGCGCCGGTGACGGGATCGCCGACGGCGACCTCGACGGGCACGGACTCGCCGGTCAGCATCGAGGCGTCCACGGCGGAGCCGCCCTCGACCACCGTGCCGTCGGTGGCGATCTTCTCGCCCGGGCGGACCACGAAGCGGTCCCCGACGGCCAGTTGCCCGACCGGGACGCGGACCTCGCGGCCGCCGCGCAGCACCGCGACGTCCTTGGCGCCGAGGTCGAGCAGGGCGTGCAGGGCGGCGCCCGCGCGGCGCTTGGAGCGGGCCTCCAGCCAGCGGCCGAGCAGGATCAGGGTGGTGACGGCGGCGGCGGTCTCCAGGTACAGGGCGGAGGAGGCGTCGGTGCGGTCGGCGGTGAAGTCGAAGGAGTGCCGCATGCCGGGCATGCCGGCGTCGCCGCCGAACAGCGCCCACACCGACCAGCCGAAGGCGGCCAGGGTGCCGAGCGAGACCAGGGTGTCCATGGTGGCGGCGCCGTGCCGGGCGTTCGTCCAGGCGGCCCGGTGGAACGGCCATCCGCCGTACACCACGACCGGGCCGGTGAGGGCGAACGCCAGCCACTGCCAGTTGTCGAACTGCAGGGCCGGGACCATCGAGAGCAGCACCACCGGGAGGCTGAGCGCGGCGCTGATCAGCAGCCGGTCGCGCAGCGGGTCCGGTGCCGGCGCCGGCTCGGAGCTCTCGGGCTCCGGCGGGGGCGGGAGTTCGGCGGTGTAGCCGGTCTTCTCCACGGTGGCGATCAGCTCGGCGACGTCGACGCCGGGGCCGAAGTCCACCCGGGCCTTCTCGGTCGCGAAGTTGACGCTGGCCTCGACGCCGTCGATCCGGTTCAGCTTCTTCTCGATCCGGGCGGCGCAGGACGCACAGGTCATGCCGCCGATCGCCAGTTCGACGCGTTCCCGGTGCCCGGTCGGGGCGGTGGGACCGGTGGTGGTGCTCATCGCTTCGTTCTCTCTCGGCGGCGCGGGGGCGGGCGTCCGGGCCGGCCGCCCCCGCGCGGTGGTTCAGGCGGCGCGGCCGACCAGCTCGTAGCCGGCCTCGTCCACGGCGGCGGCGATCTGCTCGTCGCCGAGCGGGGCGTCGGAGGTGACGGTGACGGTGCCGGTCTTGGAGTCGGAGGAGACCGCGGTGACGCCCGGCAGGCCGGAGACCTCGCCGTTGATGGCCTTCTCGCAGTGGCCGCAGCTCATGCCGCTGACGGTGTAGGTGACGGTGCTGGACATGGGAACCTCCGGGACGCTCGCGCTGCTTGTACCAACAGGAACAGCATACCCCCCAGGGGTATTCCGTCCAGGGGTGGCTGACGCTTTTCCGATCGACCGACTTTCCGATGGGCGCGACCCGCGGCCCGCCCCCGAGCCTAGTCCGCGCCCGCCGCCCGCCCGAAGCGACGGGCGGGGCCGCCGCCGGACCGGCCCCGCCCGCTGCTCCGATCGGGCCGGGCGGGACGGACGGGTGTCCGATATGTTCGAAATGTGGCCGATCGACGCCGAGACCGTGCGGGGCCCGCCGGGGCGGACGAGTCGCCCGCCGCCCGGCGCCGCGACGCGCTGCTCGCCGCCGACCTGCAGGACGTTTCCCCGCTGCTGCGCGCCGCACCCGCCCTGCTGGGCATCGGCCTGGTGGCACTGGCCGACGTGGCGGCCGGGACGAGCACCTACCTCGCGCCGCTGATGGTCGTCGTGCCGTCCATCGCGGCGCTCACCCTCAGGCCGCGCGAACTGCTCGCGGTCTGCCTGCTCGGCCTGCTGGTGATGCTCGGCCTCAACCGGTACTACGACCAGGTCACCGCCCCGTCCGACAGCCGCTTCCTGTTCGGCGCGACGGTCAGCTACCTCGTGCTCAGCGCGTTCAGCGCCTTCGTCGCCGAACTGCGGATGCGAAGAGCCCAGGCCTTCGCCGCCGTCAGCTCGGTCGCGGAGGCCGCCCAGCGGGCCCTGCTGCGTCGGCCCGATCCGATCGTCGGACCGCTGCGGCTGTCCGTGCGCTACGTCTCCGCCGCCGACGCCGCCCGGATCGGCGGCGACCTGTACTCCGTCCTGGAGACCCCGCACGGCACCCGGGTGCTGGTCGGGGACGTGCGCGGCAAGGGGCTCGGCGCGGTGCAGACCTCCGCCGTGGTGCTCGGCGCGTTCCGCGAGGCCGCCTACGACGAGGCGCGGCTGCCGGAGGTCGCCGCCCGGATCGAGGCCAGCATGCACCGGCACGTCCCCGACGGGGAGTTCACCACCGCGCTGCTGGCCGGCTTCCGCACGCCCGGCCACGTCGAACTGCTGCACCTCGGCCACGTCCCGCCGATCCGGGTCCGCGCCGACGGCAGCGCCGAGGTGCTGGAGGCCGCCGACCCGTGGCTGCCGCTCGGCCTCGGCGACCTCGCCGCCGGCGCGCCCCGCCCCACCGCCGTCCCGTTCGGTCCCACCGACGTCCTGGTGCTGTGCACCGACGGCGTGATCGAGGCCAGGGGCCGCGCCGACGGAGCCTTCTACCCGCTCTCCGAACGCGCCGGCCCCCTCGTCAAGGACGGCTGGCGCTCCCTCACCGACCTGGACACCGCCGTCGCCCGCCTCTACGCCGACCTGCTCGACCACACCGGCGGCGGCCTCGGCGACGACGCCCTGCTGATGCTGCTCACCCGCCCCGGGCCCGACTGAGCGGGCCTATTTGGCGTCGCCGTAGCAGTCGACGACGGCGGTGGTGAGGGGGAAGCGGACGGGGGTGTCGCCGAAGACCAGGGCGGTGGCCTCGTCGGCGGCGGCGGTGACCTCGGCGGCCACCGTGTCGGCCAGGTCGGCGGGGGTGTGCACCACCACCTCGTCGTGCTGGAAGAACACCAGGTGCGGGCGGTCCGGGCCGGAGTGCAGCGCGGACAGGCGGCGGCGCAGCGCGGCCAGCAGGGCCAGCGCCCAGTCCGCGCCGCTGCCCTGGATGACGAAGTTGCGGGTGAAGCGGCCCCGGGCGCGGGCCGAGCGGCCGGCCGCCTCGCCGGCCTCGGGGGCCTCGGTGAGGTCCAGCCAGTCCGCGGAGGGCGGCGGGCAGACCCGGCCCAGGCGGGAGGAGACCACGCCGCCGTCCTCGCCGGTGCGGGCCGCCGCCTCCACGTAGCCCATCGCGTCCGGGTAGCGGCGGCGCAGCGTGTTCAGCAGCGGGCCGATGCCGCCGCCGGTCTGGCCGTACATCGCGCCCAGCAGGCCCAGCTTGGCCTTCTCCCGGTCGCCCTGGAAGGCGGTGGCGGCGAGCGCCGCGTACAGGTCGCCGCCGGCGGCGGTGCGGGCCAGGCCGCGGTCGCCGGACAGCGCGGCCAGCACCCGGGGCTCCAGCTGCGCGGCGTCCGCGACCACCAGCAGCCAGCCCGGGTCGGCGACCACGGCGCGGCGCATGGTGCGCGGGATCTGCAGCGCGCCGCCGCCCCGGGACGCCCAGCGGCCGGTGACCACGCCGCCCACCACGTACTCGGGGCGGAACCGGCCGCCGCGCGCCCACGCCGCCTGCCAGGCCCAGCCGTGCGCCGTGTGCAGCCGCGACAGCTCCTTGTAGCGGACCATCAGGGCCGCCGCCGGGTGGTCGACCGCCTTCAGCTCCCACGAGCGGGTGGAGGACAGGTGGATGCCGCGCTCGGCGAACGCCCTCAGCACCTGGGTGTGCGAGTCCAGGTTGAACGGCCGGGCACCGAGCGCCTGCTGGACCTCCAGGGCGAGCTCGGACAGCTTCGAGGGCAGGGTGCCTGGAATGGTCGGGCGCGGGCCGAGCAGCTCCGTCAGCAGCGCGTCGTGCACGTCCGCCCGCCACGGCAGCCCGTCGTGCGCCATCTCGCAGGCCAGCAGCGCCCCCGCCGACTCGGCCGCCACCAGCAGCCGGAAGCGGCGCTGGGCCGCCGGGTCGGCGATCGCCGCGAGCCGCCGCAGCTGCTCCGCGTGGACGGCCACGGTGGCCTCCAACGGGTCGGTGCCGGGCGGCAGTTGGAGCCGGTCCGGGGCGAACAGGCCGTCCTCGTCGGGCAGCGGGCCCTCCGGCAGGTCGGCCGGCACCGGCAGCCCGCGCAGCCGCGCCCAGGCCGCGCCCAGCGACCTGGGCGCGCCGAACCGGCCCTCCCGGCCGAGCAGCAGCGCCTCCGTCAGCCGCAGGTCGTGGCAGCGCGCCAGCCGCTCCGGCAGCCCGGCCAGCAGCGGCCCGTACGCGGTGTCGGCCGTCGGCCACACCCAGCGCGGCGCGTGCCGGGCCTCCACCGCGGCCACCGCCTCGGCCAGCCGAGGCGCCTGTTCGGCCGGGCCCAGCGGGGAGCCGTCCTCGGCGAGCGGGCGCAGCCGCCCGCCCGGGCCGTGCGGGTCGGGCACCAGGGCGTAGCGCACGGGCGGCGGCTCCTTCCGAGCGGCGGAACGGGTGTGCGGGCGGACCTGTCGACGGTAGCCGCTACCGGTGACAGCCGCGGCGCGCACCGCAGATGGGGATACGGTGTTCCGCCCGGGCGTCGGGCCCCGTAGGGTCGGCGGTCATGAGCGACAATCCCTTCTTCTCGCCCAGCACCCTGGTGTTCGAGCTTCCGCCCTTCGCCGAGATCCGGGAAGAGCACTACCGTCCGGCGTTCGAGCGAGGCATGGCCGACCAGCTCGCCGAGATCGCCGCGATCGTCGCCGACCCGAATCCGCCGACGTTCGACAACACGGTGGTGGCGCTGGAACGTTCCGGCGCGGTGCTGCGCCGGGTGAGCGTGGCCTTCGAGAACCAGGACTCCTCCGACACCACCCCCGGCGTCCAGGCCCTCGACGCCGAGATCAGCCCGCTGCTGGCCGCGCACTCCGACGCCATCCACCTCGACGCCGCGCTGTTCGCCCGCCTCGACACCCTGTACCGCGACCGCCACGAACTCGGCCTGGACGCCGAGTCGCTGCGCCTGCTGGAGCGCCGCCACACCGCCTTCGTCCGGGCCGGCGCCCGCCTCGACGCGGCCGGCCAGCAGCGCCTGCGCGAGATCAACTCCCAACTGGCCGCCGACGCCGCCGCGTTCCGCAAGAACACGCACGACGCCTCGCTGGCCGGCGCCGTCGTGGTGGACAGCGCCGACGCCCTCGACGGCCTGCCCGCCACCGCGATCGCCGCCGCCGCCGAGAACGCCCGCGCGCTCGGCCAGGACGGCCGCTGGGTGCTCAGCCTGAAGAACTTCTCCAACCAGACCGAACTCGCCCAGCTGACCGACCGCGCCCTGCGCGAGCGCCTGCTCACCGCGTCGCTGAACCGCGGCCTGGACACCAACGGCCCGCTGGCCGTCCGGATGGCCGCGCTGCGCGCCGAACGCGCCGCGCTGCTCGGCCACGGCAGCCACGCCGCGTACGTGGTCGCCGACGAGACCGCCGGCACCGTCGAGGCGGTCGAAGCGATGCTCGGCCGACTGGTCGGACCCGCCGTCGCCAACGCGCAGCGCGAGGCCGCCGAGCTGGCGGCCGCCGCGGCCGCCGACGGCGTCGCCGACTTCGCCGCGCACGACTGGGCGTTCTACGCCGAGAAGGTCCGCGCCGAGCGCTACGACGTGGACACCGCCGCGCTGCGCCCGTACTTCGAGCTGGAGCGGGTGCTGAAGGACGGCGTGTTCTTCGCGGCCGGCCTGGCGTACGGGCTGAGCTTCACCGAGCGCCCCGACCTGACGGCCTACCACGCCGACGCCCGGGTGTTCGAGGTGACGGACGCGGACGGGTCCGCGCTGGGCCTGTTCATCGGCGACTTCTTCGCCCGCGAGTCCAAGCGCGGCGGCGCCTGGATGAACGAACTGGTCTCGCAGTCCCGGCTGCTGGGCCGCAAGCCGGTGGTGGTCAACAACCTGAACATCGCCCGCCCGGCGCCCGGCGAGCCGGCGCTGCTCAGCTGGGACGAGGTGCGCACGCTGTTCCACGAGTTCGGGCACGCGCTGCACGGCCTGTTCTCGGACGTGCAGTACCCGCTGTTCGCCGGCACCGAGGTGCCCCGGGACTTCGTCGAATTCCCGTCCCAGGTCAACGAGATGTGGATGGTCCGGCCCGAGGTGCTGGCCAACTACGCCCGCCACCACGTCACCGGCGAGCCGCTGGACGCCGCGGCGGTGGAGCGGATGCTGGCCGCCGAGAACTACGGGCAGGGCTTCCGGACGGTGGAGTACCTGGCCGCCGCGCTGCTCGACTGGGCGTGGCACTCGCTGCCGGCCGGGGCGGTCGTCGAGGACGCGGAGGAGTTCGAGGCCCGGGCGCTCGCCGAGGCGGGCGTGGCGATGGCGACGGTGCCGCCGCGCTACCGCACCGGGTACTTCAACCACGTGTTCTCGAACGGGTACAGCGCCGGGTACTACGCGTACATCTGGTCCGAGGTGCTGGACGCCGAGACGGTGGAGTGGTTCGGCGGCAACGGGCGCGAGGTGCGCGACAGCGGCGAGCTGTTCCGGGCGGAGCTGCTGTCGCGCGGCGGGAGCCGGGACGCGATGGAGTGTGTGCGGGCGGTGCTGGGGCGGGAGCCCTCGATCGAGCCGCTGCTGGTCCGGCGCGGGCTGGAGTAGGCCGCAGGGCGCGCGGATCCGCTCCGCGCGCCCCTCGGTCCGTCCGCGCGCCCGGCGTCAGTTCTCGAACACCGGCTGGTAGCCCGGCGCGGGGGCGCCGGTGGGGGTGAGGGCGCAGTAGCCGCCGTTGCCGCGGCACCAGTACCACATGGTCCAGGCGGCGGCGAAGCCGTCCATCGCGGCGACCTGGCGGCGGATCAGCTCCGCGTTGCCGGGGGTGGCGGCGCTGGGCGGACCCCACTCGCCGACCAGCACGGGCAGCCGGTGGGCGCGCGGGTAGGCGGTGACGGCGTCGGTGTAGGCCTCGACGAAGCCCCCGGCGGGGTCCCAGTCCCGGCCGGCCTCGACGGCGGTGTCGTAGAAGTGCGGGGCGTAGCCGATCCGGTCCGGTCCGGGCCGGGGGTCGGTGAAGGCGGGGAGCCTGGTGGGCACGCCCTGGCCGACCAGCACGGTGGGCTCGACGAACAGCCAGGCGTCGCGGTCCGCCTCGCGGACCGCCGCGATCAGGCGGCGGTACATGGCGGGCAGCCGGCCCTGTTCGAGGGCGGCGGAGGCGGCGGCGAGGACGGCCGGGTCGGCGGGGTCGCCGTCCACCGGGCCGAACGGCTCGTTGAACAGGTCGTAGCCCAGCAGGGCGCGGTGGCCGCGCAGTTCGCGGGCGACGGTGGTGTACAGGTCGGCCTGGGCGCGCTGCAGGTCGCGGTCGTCGTAGAGGTGGCGGAAGGCGGCCTGGACGGAGGGCTGGAAGTAGCCGGCGAACCAGTCGTCCGGGTCGGGGGTGAACGGCAGGCCGTCGTCGCGGGTGGCCCAGCGGGGAGCGCCGCCGTCGCCGCCGACGAAGTACTGGCCGTAGACGTCCTGGTGGTAGTCGACCACGGCGTACAGGCGGTACTTCTCCGCCCAGTCCAGGATGCGCCTCAGGCGGGCGAGTTGGGCCCGGTCGTAGCGGCCGGGGGCGGGTTCGAGGCGGGCCCAGGAGACGGCGACGCGGATCAGCCGGAAGCCGTGCGAGGCGAGGTCGCGCAGGTCGGCCTCGGTGGTCTCGTCGTACTTGTCGAGGTTGAAGCCGCGCAGGTCGAGGACGCGGCCGTGCCGGTCGGTGAAGGCGGTGCGGCCGTCGGCCAGGGTGGTGGCGGAGACCTTGCGGGCGTCGAACCGGTCGGGGGGCGGGCCGGCCGAGACGGTGCCGAGGACGGCGGCGACGGTGAGCAGCAGGGCGGCGGCGGAGCGGCGGACGCGCACGGGGCACCTCGCGGCGGGGTGGGGGAGGGTGGGGTGCGCCGATCCTGCCGCGAGCCGACCCCGCCGCACAAGAGGTGAGACGGGCTCATGTTTGATGGCGGGTCGGGCTTGCGGTCGGGACTCCGGGCTGGGGCTTCGGTCAGGCCTCCGGGCGGGGTTCGGGCCGCGCTTCGGGTCGGGCTTCGGTCAGGCCTCCGGGCGGGGTTCGGGTCGGGCTTCGGGTCGGGCTTCGGTCCG
>NZ_JBSGDD010000062.1:20941-47004 GCF_053602195.1 Kitasatospora sp. NPDC004531
GGTCAGGCCTCCGGGCGGGGTTCGGGCCGCGCTTCGGGTCGGGCTTCGGTCAGGCCTCCGGGCGGGGTTCGGGCCGCGCTTCGGGTCGGGCTTCGGTCAGGCCTCCGGGCGGGGTTCGGGCCGCGCTTCGGGTCGGGCTTCGGTTAGGCCTCCGGGCGGGGTTCGGGCCGCGCTTCGGGTCGGGCTTCGGGCCGGGCCTCCGGGACGGCGAGCATCGGCGGCAGGTCGGCGGCAGCGGAGAGCCGGCCCCACAGCAGGTCGGCGAGCGCTTGCACCATCCGGGCGCGCGGGCAGGGGCGGGTCTCCAGCCACCAGTCGCCGGCCGCCAGCACCATGCCGGTGATCGAGCGGCCCCAGGCCTCGGAGAGCAGCGGCCCGTCCTGGCCGAGGTCGATCTGCTGCTGGATGGCGCGGGTGATCTCCTCGGCGATCTGCCGCAGCGCGGGCGCCAGCGCGTTGCCCGCGCCGGTGGGGTCGCCGGGTTCGGGGTGGGTGAGCAGCCGGTACACCTGCGGGCGGGACTCGATCGCGGCCAGGTAGACGTCCAGCACGTGCTCGACCCGGTCGCGGCGCTCCAGCGGCTCGTTGAGGGCGGCGCGCACGGCGGCCAGCAGCCCGGTGGTGTGACGGGCCGTCAAGGCCCCGATCAGGCCGTTCCGGTCGCCGAAGTGCCGGTACAGGATGGGCTTGGTGATGCCCGCCTCGGCGGCGATGGCGTTCATGCTGGCGCCCGGGCCCTCGCGCTGGACGACCCGGTCGGCGGCGTTGAGCAGTTGTTCGCGGCGGGGTTCGGTGGTCATGCGCTGCTCCTCGTGCGGGTGGGGCTTGATCGGGCGTTGACACCGGTTACCTATCGGTAGCAGACTCGCCGCCATGTTACCGGAGGTAACAGCGCAGTGGCGCGGACGCTCCGGCCCGCACTCCCGTCTCCTGGAGGCCGACCATGACCACCTTCTCGCTCGACCCCGGGCCGGACCAGATCGCCGTCCGCGACTGGCTGCACGGCTTCGCCGCCGATGTGATCCGCCCGGCCGCCGCCGAGTGGGACGAGCGCGAGGAGACGCCCTGGCCGATCATCCAGGAAGCCGCGAAACTCGGCATCTACTCGCTCGACTTCTACGCCCAGCAGTTCTTCGACCCGTCCGGCGTCGGCATCCCGATCGCCATGGAGGAGCTCTTCTGGGGCGACGCCGGCATCGGCCTGGCCATCACCGGCACCACCCTGGCCGCCGTCGCGGTGCTCGCCAACGGCACCGACGAGCAGATCGGCACCTGGGCGCCGCAGATGTTCGGCACCCCCGACGACGTCAAGGTCGCCGCGTTCTGCTCCTCCGAGCCCGACGCCGGCTCCGACGTCTCCGCGCTGCGCACCCGGGCCGTCTACGACGAGGCCAAGGACGAGTGGGTGCTCAACGGCACCAAGACCTGGGCCACCAACGGCGGCATCGCGCACGTCCACGTGGTCGTCGCCACCGTCGACCCCGAGCTCGGCGCGCGCGGGCAGGCGTCCTTCCTGATACCGCCCGGCACCAAGGGACTCAGCCAGGGCCAGAAGTTCAAGAAGCACGGCATCCGCGCCTCGCACACCGCCGAGGTCGTCCTGGACGACGTCCGCATCCCCGGCCACTGCCTGCTCGGCGGCAAGGAGAAGCTCGACGCCCGCCTCGCCCGGGCCCGCGAGGGCGCCAAGGGCGGCGGCAAGAACGCCGCGATGGCCACCTTCGAGGCGTCCCGGCCCGCCGTCGGCGCCCAGGCCATCGGCATCGCCCGCGCCGCGTACGAGGTCGCCCTCGACTACGCCAAGACCCGGGTGCAGTTCGGCCGGCCGATCATCGAGAACCAGGGCGTCGCCTTCCAGCTGGCCGACATGAAGACCCGCATCGACGCCGCCCGGCTGCTGGTCTGGCGGGCCTCCTGGATGGCCGTCAACAACCAGCCGTTCACCAGCGCCGAGGGCTCGATGTCCAAGCTGTACGCGGGCGAGACGGCCAAGTTCGTCACCGCGCAGGCCATGCAGATCCTCGGCGGCAACGGCTTCACCCGCGAGTACCCGGTCGAGCGGATGCACCGCGACAGCGCGATCTACACCGTCTTCGAGGGCACCAGCGAGATCCAGCGCCTGGTCATCGCCCGCGCCATCTCGGGCGCCCCCATCCGCTGACCTCCGCCGTCGGCGCAGAGCCCGTCAGCGGGCAGCCCAGAAAGCGAGCCCGGCGGTGGCTGCCCCCACCAGTGCGCCGACCACCGTCTGGGCCGGGGTGTGGTCCCGCAGCACCACGCGGGACCACCCCACCAGCGCCACGGCAGGCAGCAGGAGCAGCCACCACGGCCCGAGTGCGATCGCGGTGCAGACGATCGCGCCGCTGAGCACGGCGGTGTGCACCGAGACCTTCCACCACACCGTGATCACCATGATCGGCACCAGCGAGGCGAACATCGCCAGCACCATCGCCGTCATGTCTGCCGGGGCGTCCAGGAACACCATCGTCACCAGGCTGACCAGGACCGATCCCATGATGAACGGGATCACCACCAGCCGCCGCCGGCGCTGCCCGACGTGCCGGTCCTCGATGCTGCCCCGGCGCACGCCGCGAGCGATGAACCAGGTCGGTATCACCGCGGCGAACAGTGCGGCGAAAGCTGCCCACGCCAGTCCCGTCCATCCGTAGCGGCCCACGCCGATCAGCGGCAGCACTGCGATGATCACGTTCTTCGGCTCCACGCCGTCGCTGATACGGGAGGCCCAGGAGGTCTCGACGGTGGGACTGGACATGGTGCTCCTTCGGCCGGGCCGGACTTGCAGTGTGACGATCCGATAACCGGAGATTCTGCGGCACTCCCAAACGCCCCCGGGGCGCAGGCTCCCGCTCAGAACGTCGGTTCGCGGCGTTCCAGGAATGCCGCCAGGCCCTCGTGGACGTCCGGGGCGGTGCGGGAGGCGTGTTCCCAGGGGGCGAGGGCGGTGGGGGCCTGGTGCGGGGCGGCGGCGAGGGCGGCTTTGGCCGCGCCGATGGTCTGGGGGGAGCGGTGGGTGAGCAGGCGGGCGAACTCGCGGGCGCGGGTGTCGAGTTCGGCGGCGGGGAGGACCTCGTCCAGCAGGCCGTAGCGTTCCGCGCGGGCGGCCGGGACCAACTCGCCGGAGAACAGCAGGTACTTGGCGCGGGCCGGGCCGACCAGCGCGGCCAGGCGCAGTGTCGGTACCGCCGGGTAGACCACGCCGAGCTTGGCCGGGGTGATGCCCAGTCGGGCGTCCTCGGCGGCGAAGCGCAGGTCGCAGGCGACGGCCAGCTGGCAGCCGCCGCCCACGCAGGCGCCCCGGACCACCGCCAGGGCCGGCCGGGGGAAGGCCGCCAGCGCCTCCTCCGCCGCCACGTTCAGCGCGTGGTAGGCGTCGGCGGCGGCCGGGTCGGCGTACACCTCGGCGAGTTCGGCGATGTCCGCGCCCGCCGAGAAGGCTCCGCCCGCGCCCGTCAGCAGCAGCGCCCGCACGTCGGCCCGTCCGCCCAGCTCGGCCAGCAGGCCCGGCAGCGCCCGCCACATCGCGGCGGTCACCGCGTTGCGGCGCTCCGGCCGGTCCAGCAGCACCGTCGCCACCCGGTCCGCGCCCACCCAGCAGCGCAGGCCGTCGACGCCGGTCGGCAGCTCGGCGTCCCCGGGGCCGGGGCGGTCGAGCGGGACGGTGCTCGCGGACATCACGGCCTCCGGGCGGCGGGGGAAGGGGACTCGGCCGTCAGCCTTCCACAGCGCGCCGGGCGTTCACCATGTGACGCGGATCAAGCGCGGGAGCGCCACTCGGGGGCCAGCATCGACCAGACCTCCAGGTCCAGGCGCTTGCCGTGGTGCAGGGTGGCCTGGCGCATCGTGCCGTCCAGGGTCATGCCCAGGCGGCGGGCGACCGCGCGGCTGGCCGGGTTCACCGTGGAGTTCCACCACTCGGCGCGGTGCAGGCCGCGCTCGACGAGCGCGTAGTCCAGCAGGTGCCGGACCGCGGTGGTGATCAGGCCCCGGCCGCGGCCGGCCGGCTCCGTCCACGCGCCGATCTCGCACACCCCGTCCCTGGTCTCGAAGCGGACGAACATCACCCCGCCGACCAGCGTGCCGGCCAGCCAGATCCCGTAGATCCGGCCGGTGTCGGCGCTCTGCTTGTCGGCGTACCGCTGCAGGGTGGCGCGGGCCGACTCCAGGTCGGTGCTGATGCCCGCCCACGGGATGAACGGGTCGACGGTGGCGCGGGCACGGTCCATGTGGGCCAGGAACTCCTCGGCCTGCCACGGCTCCAGCGGGCGGAGTTCGGCGTCCTCGGCGAGTGCGACGGTGTACATGGGCCCCTCCGGTGGTCCGACATACATAACAAACGTTTGGTAGGTACCCTAGCGCGCATGACACCACCTGCCCGCGGAGATCACGAAGCCCGCCGCCGGGACGTCTCCGAAGCGGTCTGGCGGGTGCTCGCCGCCCGCGGCTTCGGCGGACTCACCCTGCGCGCCGTGGCCGCCGAACTCGACGCCTCCACCGGGCTGCTCACCCACTACTTCCCCAACAAGCGGGCCCTGGTGGCGCACGCGCTGGACGTCCTCGACCAGCAGGCCGCCGAACGCCACCGCCCCGCCACGGCCCGGGCCGCCGGCGCCCGCGGGCTGACGCTGCTGCGCGCCGCGCTGCTCGACATCCTCCCGCTGGACGAGCGGGGCGCCGCCGGCAACCGGATCTGGGTCGGCTCCTGGGACGCCGCGCTCACCGACCCCGGCCTCACCGCCGAGCACGCCGAGCGCTACCGGCGGGCGCGCCGGCGGATGACCGAACTCTGCGCCGAGGCACAGGAACTGGGCGAACTCCCGGCCGACCGGCCGGCCGCGGACCTGGCCGCGCTGGCCCAGTCCTTCGCGCTCGGGTTGGTGGTGCAGGCGCTGTTCGCGCCCGCCGAGTTCCCGCCGGAGCGGCAGCGCGCGCTGCTGGACGACTTCCTGGCCGGACTGGTGGCGGGGGAGCGGCCCGGGGCGGACGGATAGGTGCACGGGGGCGCCGGGCCAGGGCCGGGCCTGGGCCGGGCTGCGGCGGGGCCGGGGCTTCGGCGGGGTTTTCGGAGGATGCCGGGGCTTCGGCGAGGGGCGGAACGGGAGCGGGTCCGGCTTCCGGGCGGTTGCCGGGCCGGAGCTCCGAGGTGCCCCCAGCAGGATTCGAACCTGCGACCTACCGCTTAGAAGGCGGGTGCTCTATCCGCTGAGCTATGGGGGCCGGGGTGTGACGTCGGCCCGCTTGCCGGGCCTTGGCACCGGACGGGATGTTCCGGGACAGGATACGGGTGTTCAGTTCCGCCCCCTGGACTTCGAAGACCGGACAGAGGTGTGTCGGCCTCCACGGGGCGGTCCGATAATCGCAGGTAGTGCCCTGAAGCGCAGCGCTCTGCGGCGTCCTGGAGCCGGACGTTGTGCAGTCGTTACGGGGCTGTCGCCCCACCCGTTATGCATTCGGCGCGGCAATCCCCCGCATCGGCCCACGGGTGGGGGCAAGTTTTGGGGTTCGTTCGGGCGGATGACATGGACGGGGCGAGTTGACGCCCGCTCGTTCGGGGTTTCGCCGGTGGCGTCCGGGTGTCCCGCAGGTGCACGGCAGCTCTTGGCGTGGACACGTTCTCCGGCCTGTCACTTCAAGTGATCGATTCCGAACAGCAAATCACCGGTATTTTCACTCTTCCGAGTTATCCCGGTTTTCCACAGGGCCGAGTTTTCCACAGGGGAAGGGAAGTCGCTGGTCCGAATTCGCCGTCCGGAGCAGGATCTGCCTGCGACGGAAATCCCGTCGGAGAAAAGCGGGCCGGCCGGTGCGGCGGCCGGAGAACGGAGGCAGGAAATGGACGGCGCGCTGGTGACGATGGTCGGCAATGCGGCCTCGAATGTGACGTACCGGGAGACGGCCGGCGGGGTGGCCGTCGCCAGTTTCCGGCTGGCCGCCACCGAGCGGCGCTACGACCGGGAGCGCGGCGATTGGTCGGACGGCGAGACCATCTGGGTGACGGTGGTGGCCTGGCGGCGGCTCGCGGTCAATCTGGTCGGCTCGGTGAGCAAGGGAGACCCGCTGGTGGTGAGCGGGAGGCTGCGGGTGCGGGAGTGGGGAGAGGAGAGCAATCGGCGCACCGAGGTGGAGATCGACGCCCGCGCGGTCGGCCACGACCTCACCCGCGGCACCGCGCTCTTCAAGCGCGCGGTGGAGCCCCGGGCGGTGGAGGCCAAGTCGGGGGCGGCGCCGGGCGGTTCGGGGGCCGAGTGGCCCGCCGGTCCGGCGCGGGGCGGGTCGCGGGCGGTGCGGCTGGTGGAGGAGGCGGTGCCGGAGTGGATCGTCAAGGCGGTGGCGGCCCGCCGGGAGGGCGAGGCGGCGGGCGGCCCGGGCGGTGGGGGTGCCGGGTCTGCGGGGCCGGGAGGTTCGGATGTGACGGAGGAGGTTCTGAACTGACGGATTCTGGGCACGAGAGGCACCGATCGGTGCAATCCTGATTGCCGCGGCGGCGGTCCGTGACTTTATGTCGACTCATCAACTCCCGTTGACAGTGCGCTCCTTGATAACGAAACAGCCACGATATCGTCCTGATTTGCTACGGCCGCCGAGTGCTCCCGCGGCGTCAATAGGATGCGTCTGGTCCACACACGTGCAGCGGCGCCACAGGGGGTGCCGCTTTGCAGGGGGCGGGTTGCCAACGGCACGTCGCCGCCCGGAGGGATCGCACATGTTCCACAAGCAGGGGCGGGCTGTCTCCCGCATCGCAGCTGTCATGCTCGCGTCGAGTCTGGTGGTCGGATCGGGGCTGCTCACCGGCACCGCCGCCGCGGCCGGCAGCAACTCGGGCGTGACCGGGAAGCTGGACGGCGACGTCAAGTACGGCGAGCGGATCGAGTCCGAGACCCGCCCGGGTCACTGGGAGCCCGTCACCGCCGGTCCGTTCACCCTCAAGGTGACCGGCACCGAGTCCACGCTGGACGTCTACTGCATCGACCTGCTCAACCCGACGCTCAAGACGGCGACGTACCACGAGACCGACTGGGCCTCCACCTCGCTCTCGCAGCCGGCCAAGGTCAAGGCCAAGGCCGGCCCGAAGATCCAGTGGATCCTCGAGAACTCCTTCCCGAACGTCGACGAGGTCGCGCTGTCCAAGGCCTCCGGCATCGAGGGCCTGAGCAAGAACGACGCCGGTGCGGCCACCCAGGTCGCGATCTGGCACTTCTCCGACCCGAACATTCCGGTCCGGATGGTCGGCGACTTCCCGAAGACCACCCAGCTCATCAACTGGCTGATCGCCCAGGCCGAGGCCAAGGGCGGCGCCGAGGAGCCCAAGCCGTCCCTCGCCCTCAACCCGGCCGCGGTCGGCGGCAAGAGCGGCGAGACCCTCGGCCCGATCACCGTCACCACCGGCGGCGGCGCCGCCGACGTCGCGGTGGCCCTCGACAAGAAGGGCACCGAGGCGGGCGTCAGCCTGGTCGACAAGAACGGCGCCCCGGTCAAGACCGCCAAGAACGGCGACCAGCTGTTCGCGAAGGTCCCGGCCGGTGCGAACGCGGGCTCCGCCACCATCAGCGCGGACGCCACCGCCCCGATCAAGCTGGGCCGCGCGTTCGTCGGCGACGACAACGGCAAGCACAGCCAGACGCTGATCCTGGCCGGCAGCGACAAGGTCAAGGTCAACGCCCTGGCCACGCTGGCCTGGGCGCCCACCGGCCCGATCCCGGCCGTCACCGGCAAGGTCGACTGCACCCAGGGCGCGCTGGTCCTCACCGTCTCCAACAAGGGCGACCAGGACTGGAAGTTCACCGTCGGCGGCAAGGACGTCACGGTGAAGCCCGGCGCCACCCAGGACGTCGTCCTGCCGGTCGCCGAGGACACCGCCTACGACTTCACCGTCACCGGCCCGGGCGGCTTCTCGCAGAACTTCAAGGGCGTGCTGAACTGCAAGACCGAGGCCACCCCGCCGCCGGCCACCACCCCGGCGCCCAGCTCCAGCGGCCCTGAGCTGGCCTCCACCGGTGGCGGCATGGGCACCGGTATCACCGCCTCGATCGCCGGCGTCCTGGTCCTCGCCGGTGCCGCCGCGGTCTACGGCCTGCGTCGCCGCGGCCGCCACAGCCGCGCCTGACCCGCACGCTGACCGTCCCCGGCCGACCGCCGGGGACGGGCGGCCCCGCCCCCACCACCACGGGGGCGGGGCCGTTCGCGTCAGGGGGCCGCCCGCAGCCCGCGGCCCGACCGGTCGCCGTGCGCCCCGAAGCGCGTTCGGGGCGGCACCGGCCTTACGGCACAATGGAACGCTGCAAGCCGATTACTCGACGACGACGCCGGAGCGATCTCACGTGGCGGAATACATCTACACCATGCGCAAGGTGCGCAAGGCACACGGCGACAAGGTCATCCTTGACGACGTGACGCTCTCCTTCCTCCCCGGAGCGAAGATCGGCGTCGTCGGCCCCAACGGCGCCGGCAAGTCCACCGTGCTGCGGATGATGGCCGGACTGGACCAGCCCTCCAACGGCGACGCCTTCCTCTCGCCGGGCTTCACCGTCGGCATGCTCCAGCAGGAGCCGCCGCTGGACGAGACGAAGACCGTGCTGGAGAACGTCCAGGACGGCGTCAAGGAGACCAAGGGCAAGCTCGACCGGTTCAACGAGATCGCCGAGCTGATGGCGACCGACTACTCGGACGCCCTGCTGGAGGAGATGGGCAAGCTCCAGGAAGACCTGGACCACGCCAACGCCTGGGACCTGGACGCCCAGCTGGAGCAGGCCATGGACGCGCTGGGCTGCCCGCCCGGCGACTGGCCGGTCACCAAGCTCTCCGGTGGCGAGAAGCGCCGCGTGGCGCTGTGCAAGCTGCTGCTGGAGCAGCCCGACCTGCTGCTGCTCGACGAGCCCACCAACCACCTGGACGCCGAGTCGGTGAACTGGCTGGAGCAGCACCTGGAGAAGTACCCCGGCACCGTCGTCGCCGTCACCCACGACCGGTACTTCCTGGACAACGTCGCCGAGTGGATCCTCGAACTCGACCGCGGCCGCGCCTACCCGTACGAGGGCAACTACTCCACCTACCTGGAGACCAAGCAGACCCGTCTCAAGGTCGAGGGCCAGAAGGACGCCAAGCGCGCCAAGCGGCTCAAGGAAGAGCTGGAGTGGGTCCGCTCCAACGCCAAGGGCCGCCAGGCCAAGTCCAAGGCCCGCCTCGCCCGTTACGAGGAGATGGCGGCCGAGGCCGACAAGATGCGGAAGCTGGACTTCGAGGAGATCCAGATCCCGCCGGGCCCGCGCCTGGGCAGCGTCGTCATCGAGGTCGAGCACCTCAACAAGGCCTTCGGCGAGAAGGTCCTGATCGACGACCTGAGCTTCACCCTGCCGCGCAACGGCATCGTCGGCATCATCGGCCCGAACGGCGCGGGCAAGACCACCCTGTTCAAGATGCTCCAGGACCTGGAGACCCCGGACAGCGGCAAGGTCAAGGTCGGCGAGACCGTCAAGATCAGCTACGTCGACCAGACCCGCTCCAACATCGACCCGAAGAAGACCCTGTGGGAGGTCGTCTCCGACGGCCTCGACTGGATCAACGTCGGCCAGGTCGAGATGCCGTCCCGCGCGTACGTCTCCGCGTTCGGCTTCAAGGGCCCGGACCAGCAGAAGCCGGCCGGCGTGCTGTCCGGCGGTGAGCGCAACCGCCTCAACCTGGCGCTCACCCTCAAGCAGGGCGGCAACCTGCTGCTCCTCGACGAGCCGACCAACGACCTCGACGTCGAGACGCTGTCCTCGCTGGAGAACGCGCTGCTGGAGTTCCCCGGCTGCGCCGTCGTCATCTCCCACGACCGCTGGTTCCTGGACCGAGTGGCCACCCACATCCTCGCCTACGAGGGCGACAGCAAGTGGTTCTGGTTCGAGGGCAACTTCGAGTCCTACGAGAAGAACAAGATCGAGCGACTGGGCGCCGACGCGGCCCGCCCGCACCGCGCGACCTACAAGAAGCTGACCCGCGGCTGATCCGCGGTCCGCACCGGCGGCCCGGCAGCCCACCCCTCGGGGCGGACTGCCGGGCCGCGGCCCGTAGGCTGCCTGTGGGCCAACCCGATCTGAGGAGAACACCGTGGCACGCCACATCTACGCCTGCCCCCTGCGGTGGTCGGACATGGACGCCTTCGGCCACGTGAACAACGTGGTCTTCCTGCGCTACCTGGAGGAGGCCCGGATCGACTTCATGTTCACCCAGGCCGCCGAGGCCGGTGCCGGGGAGTTCGCGGGCGGCTCCGTGGTGGCGCGCCACGAGATCGACTACAAGCGGCCGCTGGTGCACCGCCCCGAACCCGTCACCATCGAGACCTGGGTGACGAAGATCGGCGGCGCCTCGCTGACCGTCTCCTACGAGATCAAGGACGTCGCCGAGGACGGCACCGAGACGGTCTACGTCACCGCCTCCACCGTGGTCGTCCCCTACAACCTCGCCGAGGGCCGCCCGCGCCGGATCAGCCCGGTGGAGCGGGAGTTCCTCGGCCGCTTCATGGACGAGCAGCCCGCCGGCTGCGCCGCCTGACGGCCCAGGCCCCGGCCCGCGCATCCCCACGAGCCCGCCGCGACTGACGAATCGAGCTGAACCCCGGTGACCGCGCAGCCCCGCCTCGACCTCGCCGACCAGGGGGAGGCCGCCGACCTGGCCGCCTTCCTGGGCCGGCTGCTCCGCTTCGACCGGGCCGCCGCGGTCCGCCTGCAGGCGGTGCCGGGCGCGGACGGCGGCGGCGTGCTGGCGGTGTTCGGGCGGTTGCCGCTCGGCGGCTCCGCGGTGCTCGCGGTGCGCACCGTGCGACTCACCGGCGAGGTGCCGGCCGCCGATCTGACCGTCTCCGCCGGGCAGTTGCTGGAGTCGGTGGACGAGCCGGGCGCCGCCCTGGCGCTGCCCGCCCCGGTCACCGGCCCGTCCTGGGCCGGCCTGCTGCCGCCGCGCTCCGGCTGGCAGCCGCTCGGGCGGCCGCCGGTCGAGCAGGTGCTGGACGAAGTGCGCACCGCCGTCGCCGAGTTCAAGCAGCGCACCGCCGAGGTGCCCGAGCACCACCGCAGCCGGCAGGCGGTGGACGCGCTGGCGGACGAGATCTGGTCCCGGCCGCTGGGTGCCGCCGAGGGCCTGCCGCTGCGGGCCGCGCACGCCGCCCAGGCCATCGGCTTCCTGCGCCCCGGCGTCCCGCTGCAGGCCCACCGCTCCGGCCCCTGGCTGCGGCTGGACGCCCCGGCGGGCTCGGTCGCCCTGCGGGTCGGCGGCGCACCCGGTGCGGGCCTGGGCCTCAGCCCGCTGCGCTGACGGGACGATCAGCCCGCCACGGCAAAGGCCACGGCGCGCCCGGCCCGGGGCGGACCGAGTGCGCTCAGCCCGCCGTGTTGATCATCGAGGCGGCCGCGTACGTCATGTAGTGCCACAGCTCGCGGTCGTCCTCGGCGGGCAGCGCGAGCCGGTCGAGGGCCGCGCGCATGTGCCGCAGCCAGGCGTCGTGCGCGGCCCGGTCGACCCGGAACGGGACGTGCCGCATCCGCAGGCGCGGGTGGCCGCGGCGCTCGCTGTAGGTGCGCGGGCCGCCCCAGTACTGCATCAGGAACAGCGCGAAGCGCTCCTCGGCGGGGCCGAGGTCCTCCTCCGGGTACATCGGGCGCAGCAACTCGTCCTGGGCGACGCCCTGGTAGAAGAAGTGGACCAGCCGGCGGAAGGTCTGCTCCCCGCCGACGCGGTCGTAGAAGCTCTCCTCCGCGGCCGTCTGCTGCGGCACGGTCTCCTCTTGTGCGGTGTCGCGCCCGGTGTCAGTCACCTGTCCATGGTCGCAGACGCCGACAGGGGCCGTACACCGGGACTTTCGGTGTACGACCCCCGTCGCAGGGCGGTCCGGCGGCTACGCGTCGTCCCAGTTGAAGAAGCGCCAGGCGATGGCGGACAGGACCACCGTGAAGCCCAGCAGGATGCCCATGCCGGGCAGCGCCTCGGCCAGGCCGCCGCCCTGGCTGAGCACCGACTTGGCGGGGGTGATCAGGTACCGCAGCGGCAGCGCCCGGGAGACGTCCTGCAGCCAGTTCGGCGCGAAGTCGAGCGGGATGAACGCGCCGCCGAGGAAGGACATCGGCAGGATGATCAGCTGGTTCATGCCGTTCGCCGACTCCTCGGACTTCGCCAGCGAGCCGGTGACCAGGCCGATCGCCATGAAGGCCAGGGTGGCGCAGATCACCAGCGGGATCACCAGCCACCAGTTGCCGGTGAGCTTGAGGCCGAAGAAGTCGAGCTGCGCGACCAGCAGGAACAGCGCGGTCTGGGCGAGTGCCACGATCACGCTGACCAGCACCCGGGCGCCGACGATGGTGCCCGCCGAGATGGGCGCCAGCCGCAGGCGGCGCAGCACCCGCTTCTTGCGCCAGGTCACCAGCGTGAACGAGGCGCCGTAGACGGCGCCCATGGCGATCGCGTAGGCGAGCAGGCCGGGCGTCAGGTACTGGATCGGCTTGGTGGAGTCGTCCTCGACCTTGGAGGCGTCCAGGGTGAACGCCGGGGCGGCGTGCGACGCCTCCTGGTTGGCGGCCTGCACCAGGGCGCCCATGATGCCCTGCACGGTGCCGGCCTTGACCTGGTCGGCCTGGCTGAAGCGGAGCACCAGCCGGCCGTCGGGGCCCTCGGTGACCAGGCCGTCCAGCTCGCCCTTCTTGACCTTGGTGAGCGCGGACTCCTCGTCGCTGAAGGTGGTGATCTCCAGGGCGGCCAGCGGGCCGTCCTTCTGGTCCTTCAACTGGTCGAGCAGCTTGACCTGCCCGACCTCGGCGACCTTGACGTGCGAGGTGCCGCCGCCCTTGTAGAGGACGCCGAACAGCACCAGGAACATCAGCGGCAGCGCCAGGGTGAAGAACAGGGTGCCCTTGTCGCGGACGAAGCCGAGCAGCATGACCCGGGACAGCCCGACGAAGGCGTTGGCCTTCTCCGGGCCGCCGGCGCTGCCGGACCCGCCGCCCGCACCGCCGGCGGGGGACGCGGGGGAGGCGGGGGCCTGGTCGGTGGCGGTCATGCCCGGTACTCCCGTCCGGTCAGCTGGAGGAAGACGTCCTCCAGGGTGGCGCCGCGGACTTCGAGGCCGCGCAGCGCGTTCTCCTCGGCCAGCATGGCGAGCACCGGCCCGGGCGCGTGGGTGGACAGGGCCAGCGTGGTGCCGTCGTCCTCCAGGTTGGAGTACACGGCGCCGGCGGCGGTGAGCAGTTCGCGGGCGCGGTCGGCGGTCAGCAGTCCGGATTCCACCCGGATCCGGACGGTGTCGTCGATCTCGCGGACCAGCGCGGCGGGCGCGCCGGTCTTCAGCACCTTGCCGTGGTCCATCACCGAGACGCGGTCGCAGAGGATCTCCGCCTCGTCCAGGTAGTGGGTGGTGAGGACGACCGTGCGGCCCTCGGCGTTGATGTCGCGCAGCAGGTCCCACAGGTTGCGGCGGGCCTGCGGGTCGAGGCCGGTGGTCGGCTCGTCGAGGAACACCAGCTCCGGGTCGTGCACCAGGGCGCAGGCGATGGACAGGCGCTGCGCCTGGCCGCCGGACATCTTGTCGGTCAGCGCGCCCGCGGACTCGGTCAGGCCGACCCGCTCCAGCATGGCGTCCGCCGCCTTCGGGCCGATGCCGTAGAAGGACGCGAAGGTGCGGATGGTCTCGCGCGCGGTCAGCTTGTTGAAGAACGCCGACGCCTGGAACTGCACGCCGATGCGCGGCAGCAGCTTGGCGTTGCGCGGCGACGGCGACAGGCCGAGCAGCTCGACCCGCCCCTCGTCGGCCTCCCGGATGCCCTCCAGGATCTCCAGCGTGGTGGTCTTGCCCGCCCCGTTCGGCCCGAGCAGGCCGTAGAACTCGCCAGTGGCGACGGAGAGGGACACCCCGTCGACAGCCTGGACGTCCCCGTACCGCTTCCGGATCCCGTCCGCGGTTATTGCTTCAGTCATGGGGCGAAGCGTAGGGGCTGCGACGGCCCCGACGAGGGCATTTGTACGAATATTGATGGTCCGGTGACGGTCGTACCCGCCTCGGCCCGGCGACCGGGGATCAACTCCCCGTCGCCGGGCCGGTGGTGACGCTCCGTCGGAGGTCAGGCGCGGTGCACCGTGATGGTGGTCCAGGCGCCGATGTGGATGCGGTCGCCGTCGCTCAGCGGGATCGCGGTGTGCGGCGGCAGGGTGTCCGGGCCGCCGTTGAGGGTGGTGCCGTTGGTGGAGTCCTGGTCGACCACCACCCAGCTGCCGTCCGGCTGTTCGGCGAGCAGCGCGTGCTGGTGCGAGGCGCCCGGGTCCTCCGGCGACACCGACAGGTCGATCTCCGGCACGGTGCCGCGCTGCTGGCTGCGCCGCCCGATCCGCAGCTGGCCCCGGCCGGTCAGCGGGATCCGCCGCTCCGGGGTGTACGGCGGGAACGCCAGCCCGGCCGCCTCCGGGCCGCTGCGCGCCATCATGTCGTTGAAGTAGTCGGGGTCGGCGGCCACCACGGCGACCCAGGCGGTGCGCTGCGGGGCGGCCGGCGGCGCGCCGTGGCCCTGCTGCGGGCCGGGCTGCCCCTGCTGCCCGGGCGGGGTCAGCCGGAACGAGGTGCCGAAGTCGTCGCCGCTCTGCTGCGGGGGACGCTGCTGCTGCCCCTGCTGCGGGCCGGACGGCTCGGCGTACACCGGGCCGGGGCGCTCGTAGTCGCCGTCCGGGAAGCCCGCGGAACGCTGCTTGTCGAACGAGGGCGCACCCGCGGCGCCCGGCGCGGGCGGGTACCCGGCGGGCTGCCCGGGCTGCTGGTAGCCCGGCCGCTCGTACGGGGACTGCGGCTCGTACGGCTCGTACGGGCTCTGCGGGCGCTCGAACGGCGTCGGCCGCTCGAAGCCGGCCGGCGCGGGCGCGGCGGGCTCGAACGCGGACGGCTCGAACCCGGCGGGCGGGGCCGGGGGGCCGGGCGGCTGCGCGCCGGGCGGCGGGAAGCCGTAGCCGTGCTGCTGCCCGGCCTGCGGGGGCTGCGGGGCGCGGCCCTGCTCGGGGTGTCCGTGCGGGCCGCCGGCCGGCTGCGGGGCGGGCGGCGGCTGGTACCCGGCCGGGGCGGGGCCGCCCGGCGGGCGGGCCGAGGTGGCCAGGTTGTAGTCGTACCCGCAGTCCTCGCAGTACCGGCCGGTCTGCGGGGTGCGGCAGATCGGGCAGCTGCTCAGCGCCGAGGTGGGCGGCGCGGCCGGCGGCGGAGCACCGTACGGGCCGGGGGCCCCGGGGGCGCCGGGCGCTCCGGCGGCGGGCCCGGTGGGCGTGCCGCCCGGCGGGGTGGCGGGACGGCGCGGCTCGAAGTAGCCGCCGCCCCCGGTCGGGGTGCCGGCCGCCGGGGTGCCGCCCGGTCCGGCGGGCGGGAAGCCGCCGCCCGCCGGCGGAGCACCGTACGGCGACTGGGGCGCACCGGGGCCGCCGGGGCCGCCGGGCTGGGGCGCGCCGGGTGCGCCCGGGCCGCCGGGCTGGGCCGGGGCGGCCGGGAAGCCGGGGATCGCCAGGCCGGGCGGCGGGGTCATCGGGAAACCGCAGTAGTCGCACCAGTCCTCGGCCTGAGACTCGTGTCCCCTAGGGCAGATCGGCATCAGGTCCCCCACACTCCAGCAGGTTCGGGTCCGGGTGTCCGGCTCACTTCTTCACGCGTACGGTCTTGGTCGATCGGGTCTCGAGTGTCATCGAGTCGGCCTCGCTCACGTTCTTACGGAACCGAACGGTACCCTCCCGCGCGTCGACCACGTCCACCACCTTCGCCAGCAGCTTGAGGGTGCCCTCGTTGCCTCCGGCGTGGGCGAGGCGGACGGCCGCGCCGAGTTTGGCGGTGGCGCGGTCCAGGTCGCCGGCCCGGTGGGCCTCCAGGCCGTCGCGGATGGAGTCGGCGAGTTCGGCCTGGCCGGTGTAGTGCGCGACCTGGGCGTTGATCCGGGTCGAGGAGGCCAGGTCGTCGGTCCACACGGCGCGCACCAGGCCCTGGCCGAGCACCTCGGCGGCGCCGTCGGGCTGCGGCAGCACCAGGCTGATCCGGGCGGCCAGCATCTCGTTGCCGACGGCGGCGGCCGGGACCTCCACGCACACGTGGTAGTCGCGCGACTCGTCGCCCCACGACCCGGTCGGGTAGTCCCCGGCCCGCGTCCCCGCCTCGGTGCGGCGGTCGGTGAGGTCCTCGACGGTCGGGGCGACCTGCTTGACGAACTTCACCCGGGCGTTGGCGGGCGTCCACACCCGCAGTGCCACGTCGGCGACCTGCTTGCCCATGGCGGCGGCCATCATGGCCCGGAAGTCCTCGGCGAGGCCGGAGGGTTCGGCGACGATGTCGACGGTGCCGAGCAGCGCGGAGGAGATCTTCCGCAGCTCGGCGACCTCCCAGTCGGTGCCGACGCCCCGGCAGTCGGCGGTGAAGAGGCCGGTTGCCGCGTCCAGGGCGCGCCGCAGGTCGGCGGGCTTCTCGTGCTCGTTGCGGCCGTCGGTGAGCAGGACGGCGTGGCGTATGGAGGCCTGCGGGTGGGAGTCGAACAGCTGGCGGGCCTTGTCGATCCAGGTGCCGATCGCGGTGCCGCCGGCCGGCTTGAGGCGGCGCAGCGCCTCCTTGGCGTGGCCGCGGGTGTACGGGTCGAGGACGGCGAGCGCGCCGTTGCCGGGGAAGACGTCCACCGCCTGGTGGGTGCCGGCCACCACGGCGAAGGCGACGCCGTCGCGCAGGGTGTCGATGGCGGCGGCGGTGGCTTCCCGGGCGTTGCGCATCTTGGTGTTCGGGTGCTCCATCGAGCCCGAGCAGTCGATCACCAGCACCACGGCGGCGCCCGCCGCGGGGGCCGCGCCGAGCGGCCGCCCGCCGGAGGTGCCGCCGCCGGTCGCGGTGACGGTGACGATCGCGTTGACCTCCCGGGAGCCCTGGGCGAGGTACTCGTTCTGGAAGACGTCGACGTCGAATCTCGGTGCGTCGGGCTTGGACAACGAGGCCATGCGGCGGGCTCCTGTCGGAAGTCAGAAGTCAGTGGTCGGAGGTCGGGTGCGGACGGGTCAGTGCGCGGCCTGGCGCAGCGGCACGGTGGCCCCGTCCTCGGCGGCGCGCGGCAGCGGGACGTCGAGCAGGGTGTCGTCGTGGCCGGCGGGGGAGACCCGCGGGTCGATGGGCAGCAGGGCGACGGTGATGTTGTCGTGGCCGCCGCGCTCGACGGCGAACGTCACCAGCGCGCGGGCTGCGGCCAGCGGTTCGGCGCGGGCGTCGGCGCGGACGAAGAACGCCAGGTCGGTGGCGGCCTCGGCGTAGTTCCACAGGCCGTCGGTGCAGATCAGCAGCACCCCGGGGACGTGCGGGGTGAAGCTGACGGTGTGCGGGTCGAGGTCCTCGGCGTCGGCGCCGAGCCAGCCGGTGATGGCGTGGGCGCGCGGGTCGGCGTACGCCTCGGCCTCGTCCATCAGCTTGGCGGCGACCATCCGGGCCGCCCAGGAGTCGTCCTCGGTGAGGCGGTAGGGCTCGGCGGACTCGCGGTCGTCGGGGATCCAGTAGGCGCGGGTGTCGCCGACCCAGCCGATGGTGACCAGGCCGCCGGTGGAGACCGCGCTGACGTAGGTGCAGGCGGGCGCGTTGTTGTGGCGGCCGGGTTCGGCGGGGGTGCCGTCGTGGGCGAGCGCGGTGACGGCCCGGTTGGCGGCGCCGATGGCCTCGTGCATGGCCTGCCCGGGGTCGCGGCCGGCCTTCAGCGCGGCGACCAGCGAGTCGGTGGCGGCGGTGACGGCGGTCGCGGAGGCCTCGTCGGGGCGGGCGGAGGAGGAGACGCCGTCGCAGACCACGGCGACCACGGCGGGCGTGCCGTCGGGGCCCTCGGCGGTGGCGACGCCGAACGCGTCCTCGTTGCGGTGGTGGCGCAGGCCGCGGTCGGAGACCGCCGCGACGCCCGTCACCTGGTGCTCCTGGTGGTCGCGTTCGCGGGGCTGGGCCTGCCCGCACTGCTGGCACCAGCCGTCGGCGAGCTCGGCGGACCCGCAGTGCGGGCAGCTGGGCACCACCGGCAGGTCGCGGAGGGTCGGCGGCCCGGTCAGGGCGGTGCCGCAGACCCCGCAGAAGGCGTCCTGGGGCCCCAGCGGTTCGGCACAGGTCGGGCACTCGTTCTGCTGCGGCATGTTCACACCCACGTCCGGGGGCGGGCCCGGTTGGCCCGTTCCACCCACTCGATCCTTTTCTCGGCGCGGTCGGTCAACCGCGCCAACACCCGGTAGGAGTGTTCCAGGGCGAGCCGCAGTTCCCGTTCCGCGGCGGGATGTCCCAGCAAGGTCAGCGTGGCGGGCTTGCCGGCGGCCCCTGCGAGCACCCAGTCCAGGGCGGTCTCCAGCACCTCGGCGGCGAGTTCGGCGCGCCGCCGGGCGTCCAGTGCGAGGGCGGTCAGCTGGTCGGCGCTGTCGGAGAGTTCGGCCGCCAGCGCCTCGGTGGCGGCGCGGCCGCGCAGCCGGGCCCGGACGGCGCCGATCCGGGCGGCGGTGTGGTGGGTGGAGCTCTCCGGCACCGATTCCAGCGCGGCGACCGCGCCGGGGCGGTCGCCGGCCCGCAGCCGGACCCGGGCCAGGCCGAACGCGGCGCCGACGAAGGACCGGTCGGTGGAGCCGGCCAGCGCGTAGTGGGCGGCGGCCAGGTCGGTGTCGTCGAGGAGTTCGGCGCAGAGCGCGAGCGCCAGCTTGGGCGCGGCCTCGCCCGGGAAGGCGTCGTACACGGCGTCGAAGGCCTCGGCGGCGGCCTCGGCCCGGTCGGCGGCGAGTGCGGCCAGGCCGCGGTGCCACACCACCCGCCAGTCGCCGGGGTGTTCGGCCTCCAGCGCGGCCAGCGCCTCGCCCGCGCTGTCGTCGTCGGCGAGCTCCAGGTGGGTGCGGACGGTGCGCAGCCGCAGCTCCGGGGAGTCGGCGGCGGCGCTGCCCAGCGCGGTGAGCGCCTCGGCCGGGTCGCGGGCGGGCAGCGCGGACAGGAAGCCGGCGTTCGGGTCGGCGGGGTCGACCAACGGCGTCGGCAGCGCCAGCGCGGCGGCCCGGGCGTTCGGCGGCTGCTCGCCGAACTCGGCGTCCACCACCCGCAGTTCGGGGCCGAACAGGGTGGAGACGGCGGGCCGGGGCCGGCCGTCCTGGAGGCTGAGCACCTCGCGCAGCACGCCGGTGAGCTGGCCGGCCATCTCCTCGGCGGAGGCGAACCGGCGGGCCGGGTCGGGGTCGGTGGCGCGCAGCAGGAAGCGGTGGAAGGACTCGTAGCGGGCGAACACCTCGGCCTCGTCCGGGCCGGGCAGTTCGTGCCGCCGGGGGCCGCTCCAGCCGGGGAAGTCGACGGTCAGCACGGCCAGCGTGCGGCCCACCGTGTACAGGTCGGAGGCGGGGGAGGGGCCGTCGGTGGCGATCTCCGGGGCCTGGTAGCCGATGGTGCCGTAGATCGGCCCGTCGTCGTCGTGGCGGCGCACCGCGCCGAGGTCGATCAGCTTGAGGGTGTCGTCGGACTGGATCACGTTGTCCGGCTTGAAGTCGCAGTACACCAGCCCGCGCGCGTGCAGGTAGCCGAGCGCGGGCAGCGCCTCCAGCGCGTACGCGGCGGCCTGTTCGACCGGCATCGGCGCGCGCCGGCCGTCGGGGGTGCGGCGCCCGCCGGCGATGTCCTTGAGCGACCGGCCGCCGACGTACTCCATGACGATGTAGCCGTCGGCGTCGCCGGTGCGGGCGTCGGGGTGCTCGACGAAGTTGATGATCCGGACGATGTTCGGGTGGTCGACCTCGGCGAGGAAGCGGCGTTCGGCGATCGCCACCGCCAGCGCGTCCTCGTCGCCGGTGTCGAGCAGGCCCTTGAGCACCACCCAGCGGTCGTTGACCCGGCGGTCCACCGCCAGGTAGATCCAGCCGAGGCCGCCGTGCGCGAGGCAGCCCATCACCTCGTACTGGCCGCCGACCAGGTCGCCGCGGGCCAGCTTCGGGGTGAACGAGTACGGGGTGCCGCACTTGGTGCAGAAGCCCTCCGGGCGGCCGGGGACGCCGTTCTTCTCGCGGCCCACCGGGTGGTCGCAGCGCGAGCAGAACCGTTTGCTCTCGGGCACCCCGGGGTCGGTCAGCACGGCCTTCGACGGGTCGGCGGCGGGCACCGGCGGCACCGCGACGAGGCCCGCGCCCAGGTTGCCGCGGCGGCCGGTGCCGGTGCTGCCCCGGGAGCCGCGCACCGAGACGGAGCGGCCGGAGGCGGTGCGGGCGGAGCGCGGGCGGGAGCGGCCCGAGGAGGTCGGGGCCGGGCCGGACCACGCGGCGGTGGCCGTCGCCGAGCCAGTTGTTGTTGAACTGGACGCCGAGCCGGTGCGGACGGAGCCGGCGGCCGCGGGTTCGGCGGCCAGGCCGCAGTCGTCGCAGTAGCCGTCGGCGTCGATGACGCCGCCGCAGTCGGGGCGGCCGCAGGGCTCGCCGGGGCCGGGGGCGCGGCGCGGGGCGGGGACGGAGATGCCGGTGGCAGTGGCACCGGTGGCCGGGGCCAGCCCGCACTCGGTGCAGAAGCCGTCGCCGTCGATCTCCCCGGCGCAGTCCGGACGCGCGCACGGCACGGCGACCGGAGCCGCGGCCGTCGTGGCGGCCGGGGCCAGCCCGCACTCGGTGCAGTACCCGTCGCCGTCGATCTCCCCGTCGCACCCCGCCCGGGCGCACGCCTCAGCCATCGGTTTCCTCCCCCTCGGCACTGCCACTGTCCTCGGTCTCCGGTGCGGGCTGCTGCCGTTCCGGGGCGCGCAGCACCTGCTGGAAGCGGGCCACCGCCTCCGCGCCGGCCCGCAGGTCGCACGGGGCGCTCCAGAGCAGCCAGCGGGCCTTCTCGAAACGCTCGACCACCTCGGGGTCCTCGGCCAGGCCGAGCCGGGCGGCCATCGCCTTGTACGCCTCCAGCCGCCCGCGCAGCTCGGCCCGGACGGCCAGCGGCTGGGCGACCTCGGTGAGCGCCTGCCGGGCCCGGCCGAGCTCCTTGGCCGCGGCGTCCTCCAGCGCGTCCAGCAGCGGGCCGAGCCGGTGCCACTGGCCGGTGTGCTGGTAGTCCACGGCCTGCCCGATCGCCTCGCGCAGCGCGGACGCCGGGCCGGGCACGGCGGGCACCTCGGTGGCGGCGATCCGCGCCAGCACCTCGCCGCGCGCCCGGCGGGCCTCGGCGAGCGTCAGGTCGGCGCGCTGCAGCAGGTCGGCGACCTGCTGGAGGCGCTCGTGCGACTCGTCGCGCAGCCGCAGCAGCCCCTCCAGCTCGACCCGGACGTCGTCCAGGGCGCGGCCCATCCGGTCGAAGCCGGCGGTGTCGACCGCGCCGCGCGGGGCGGCCCAGGCCGCGTCCTGGCCGGCCCGGCCGCGCTGCGCGGGCACCCGGCCGGGCCGCCACAGCGCCAGCGGGTCGGCCAGCACCTCGGACCGCAGCGCCGTCAACTGCCCGGCCAGCCGGTCGAGGTCGTCCGCCAGCGGGTGCGCGCCGGGGCGGACGCCGACGGAGAGCGCGAGCATCTGCACCCGGCCGAGCTCGGCGAGCAGCAGGTCGATCCGGGCGGGCAGCGCCGACCACACCGCGTCGACGGCGTCGACCACCTCGACGACCACGCCGTACCAGCCGTTCATCCGTTCCAGCAGCTCGGCGAGCGTGACCCGCTCCACCAGCCGGGCGGGCGCGCCGAGTTGGCCGGCCGCCTCGGGGAGCCGCCCGCCCGAGACGGTGACCGCGCGGCCGGTCAGCAGCTCGCCGAGCTCGGCGAGTTCGGCGGCGGTGGGCCGGGTGCGGCGCGAGCGCACGGCGCGGGCCGAGGCCAGCGCCTCCGCGTACCGGTCGAACAGCGCCCACAGCAGGGCCAGGCCGCCCTCGGCGACCGCCCAGCGCTCACGGGTGCGCCCGGCGAGCTCGGCGCCGGTCAGCAGCCGCAGCCCGGGGTGGTCCTGGAGCGCCAGCAGGGCCGCCTCGACCGCGTCGCGCTCGGCGCCCAGCCGGGCGAGTGCGCGGTCCACCTGCTCACGGTTCATCACCGGGCGGTTCGCTCCGGCCATCGCGGTTCCTCCTCTCGGCCACACTCGTGGTGACGGGTCGTCGGCCCCAGGGCGGGCCCGTCGGCGGCAAGTCTCCCCGACGCCCGGCGCGCGGCGGACGGCGGTCCCCCGCCGGGCGGTCACGGCAGGTACGGGTCGGGGGCCCCCATGGTGTCGCGCAGCCAGCGGTCGTAGGACGCCAGCCAGCTGCCGTCGGCCCGCCGGTCGGCGAGCACCTGGTTGACCCAGGCGATCAGGTCGGTGTCGTTCTGGTTCATCGCCACCCCCATCCAGGCGGGCAGGATCGGGTCGCCGACCATCTCCACCTGCGGGTCCTGGGCGACCTGCGCGGCAGCCAGCTCGCTGTCCGTCAAGGTGGCGTCCACCTCGCCGAGCTGCATCCGTACCAGGCAGTCCAGCTGGCTCTCCAGGGCGACCACCGAGACGGTGCCGTGCGGGTTGCGCTTCAGCTCGACCTCCGAGGAGGAGGTCTGCGCCACGCACGCCCGCTTGCCGTTCAGCGCCTCGTCGAGGGACTTGGCGTGCGCGGACTTCGGGACCACCACCCGCTGGGCGACCCGGAAGTACGGGACGGAGAAGGCGATCTCCTTCTTGCGTTCGCAGTTGATGGTCATGGTGCGGGTGATCAGGTCGACCTCGCCGTTCTTCACCGCGTCGACCCGGCGGGCGGTGGGCACGGTCTTCAGGGTGACCTTCTCCGGGTCGCCGAGCAGCGACTTGGCGATGGCGTGCGCCAGGTCCAGGTCGAAGCCCTCGATCCGGCCGGTCTGCGGGTTGCGGAAGCCCCAGTGGTAGCTGTTCTGGTCGACGCCGACCACCAGGGTGCCGCGCTCGCGGATCTTGGCGATCTTCGCGCCGGCCGACTGCCGGGGCGGCAGCGACTGGGTCGGGTCGCAGCTGTCCGCGGGCGCGGCGGGCGCCGCCGGGGCGGCCGGGGCCGCCTGCGGGGCGGGCCCGCCCGCGCCGTCGGCGCTGCCGGTGCCGAGCAGCCCGGCCGCCAGCACCGTGGCCGCCACCAGGATCCGTGACCTTGCCGTGCGCATCCTCGTCCCCCTCCTACCGGTACTCGGCCAGTCGGCGGCCGATGCCGCGCAGCGCGGCGGCCGCGCCCAGTACGGACAGCACGCCGACGGCCGTCGCCTGCCCGGCCAGTACGCCGTCCAGGCCGCCCGCCGAGCGCGCGAACGCCTCCTGCTCGGCCTTCGCTGCGGCCGCCCACTTCCCGTCGGCGGCCCGGAACGCGGCGTCCGCCGTGTCCGTGCCGCCCGCCGTCAGCGTCGCCCGCAGCGCCGCCTCGTAGTCGCCCGCCGAGTCCTTCGCGGCGGCGTCCTGGTGCCGCTCCTGCCACTGCCGGAACGCGGCCCCGGCCTCGGCCAGCGGCCCGGCGGCCGCGCCCGGCCCGTTCGCGGCCAGGGCGCCGACCGAACCGTCGGTGCGCTCGCCCGCGTTGAGCTTCCGGGCGAGGTCGTCCCACTGCCGGAGGTACTTGTCGGTGGCGCCGCGGGCCACCAGGTTCAGGTTCTCCGCGGTGTGCGCCTGCAGCGCCGCGATCCGCACCCGGTCCAGGTCGCGCAGCGGCCCGGTGCCCTGCGTCCGGCTGCGCGACAGGTCGGCGGCGGTCGTCGCGGTGCCCGCCAGCAGCCACACCAGCGCGGTCAGCACCGCCAGCGACCCCGCCAGCAGGCCCGGGTTGAACACCCGGTTGGTGCGCCGGAACAGCACCACCTGGTAGCGGGCCAGCGCCCCCAGCGCGAGCACGCCGAGCGCCGCCGCCGCCCACGGCACCGATCCGGCGTCGTCGTAGTCGGCGTCCAGGCCGGCCGACTCGGCCTCGGCGAGGCGCTGCGCCTGCGGCAGGACGGTGCCCTGCATCAGGTCGGAGGCGTACCGCAGGTAGGCCCCGCCGAGCGGCAGGCCCTGCCGGTCGATCGCCCGCGCGGTCTCCACCAGGCCCGCGTAGCGCGGCAGTTGGCGGTTGAGCTCGGCCAGCGCCCGCTGCGAGGCGGCCGAGCCGCCGCTGCGCCCGGCGGCCTCCGCGATCAGCTGCGCCGCCGTCGCCAGGTCGTCCTGGTAGCGGGCGCGGGCCTCGGCGGGCTCGTCGCCGGCCAGCAGGAAGCCGGCCGCGGCGGTCGCGTCGGCGTCCGCCAGCCGGCGGTGGATCTCCGCGGCGTCCTGGCTGAGCGGGCCGCTGCCCGTCACCACCCGCCCGGCCGCCCGGGAGCGGTGCGCGGACTGCCACACCGCCACCGTGCCGAACAGCAGCACCAGGACGGCCAGCACCGCGCCCGCCGTGCGCAGCCGCCCCGGCGCGGTGGCCGCCGCCCGGCGCAGCCGCGCCACCGGGCCCGGTCCGCGCGTCGCGGGCGGCGGCGCCGCCGGGCCCGCCTGCGCCTGTGCCACTGCCGGTGCAGTCACCGTCCGACCTCCCCCTCCGACGTCCCCCGGTCTCGCGCCCCGTCACCCCGCAGTATGGCGGCCCCGGGCCTCCAGCACACCTGACTTGAGCGGTAGTTGAGATCTTCCCCCGCCGCCGGTCGTGGTGTCCGCGCCCGCTGCGACGCCCGGCCGCCGCCGTCCGGTTCCGGGTCCTCGTAAGCTTTCGGTCATGCGCCTGATCGGAACCGTCGCCCCCGACCGCCCGCTGCTCGTCCTCGCGCTGCCCGAGGAGGCCGCCCACCTGGACGCCGCACTGCCGGTGCTGCTGACCGGCATGGGCAAGGTCAACGCGGCGGCCGCGCTGGCCGGCCTGCTCGCGGGCGGCGCGAAGCCGTCCGAGGTGGTCAACCTGGGCACCGCCGGGGCGCTGCGGACCGGCCTGGCCGGCACCCACGAGATCGGCCGGGTGCTCCAGCACGACCTGGACACCCCGCTGCTGGAGCAGCTGGTCGGCCGCCCGCTGGACGGCCCGATCGAGCTCGCCGCCGCCGGCCCGGTGCTCGCCACCGGCGACCGCTTCGTCTCCTCCGACGCCGACCGCGAGCAACTCGCCCGCACCGCCGACCTGGTGGACATGGAGGGCTACGCGATCGCCACCGTCGCCCGCCGCGCCCAGCTGCCCGTCCGCCTGGTCAAGCATGTCAGCGACGAGGCCGGCGACGGCGCGGCGCTCAGCTGGCAGGAGTCCGTGGACGGCTGCGCCCGGCTGCTCGCCGACTGGGTCGCCGCCCACCTGCGCTGACCGGCCCCCCGACGCGACGCAGCGCCCGCCCGGGCCTCCGGGCGGGCGCTGCGGCGGCTGCTCAGCTCTGGTACGGGTTGGCGCCCGGCTGGCCCGGCTGCGGGTAGGCCTGGCCCTGCGGCGGGTACGCCGGCTGCCCCTGCGGCGGGTAGGGCTGCCCCTGCGGGGGGACGCCCGGAGCCTGCGGCGGGAAGCCCGGGGCCTGCGGGGCGGCGGCCGGGCCGCCGCTGAACAGGCCGTTGACGAAGGTGTCCAGCTCGTTGCGCCAGTAGCGGCCGATGTTCAGCCGGGTCGGCTTCGGCTCGCCCGGGAACTGGAACTTCAGCGAGCTCCACAGGGTGGCGCGGTTGACGTCGGTGACCGAGGCGCGGGCCTGGTCCAGCGGGAAGACGTGCACCAGTTCCTGCGGACGGTTGCTCATCCGCGAGGCGCGGTGCACGGTGACCACCCGGTGGGTCAGCGTGACGAAGTAGTACTTCACGAACAGCTGGCCGATCAGGCCGAGCTGGCTCATCAGCCACGGGCTCGGACCCGAAATGGTGTGGAAGGTCACCACCGGGCGGTCGTTCGGCTCGATCGCGGCGATCGCCGCGGCGACCTGCTCCTGCATGGTGGACTTACGGATCGCCATCTGGCGTGCGCTCCCGGTCTCCCCGCGCACCCCCGTCGGACACGCGCTGTGAGTGCGCGACGCTAGCGGCCCCGCCGGGTGCCGTTCAACGGACAGATCGGGGCATCCTGCGCAGGCCGCCGAAGTTTTCCCCAATCGAGATGCGTTTGCGGAACTTGTCGCACCGGTGACGTACCGTCACCTGCGCGAAGCGGTGCCGCCGCGGGCGGGAGCGGCCTCGTGCGCTCC